>DGED01000019.1:8829-10541 GCA_002385755.1 Caryophanales bacterium UBA3935
GACTTCGACGGCGACCAGATGGCGGTTCACGTCCCGCTTTCGGAAGAGGCGCAAGCCGAGGCGAGGCTTTTGATGCTGGCCTCGAAAAACATCCTTGCGCCGAAGGACGGAAAACCGATCGTTACCCCCTCGCAGGACATGGTCTTGGGCAACTATTACCTGACGATCGAAAAACGCGGGGAAGAGAACGAAGGAAAAGTCTATTCCTCGCTGAGCGAGGTCGAGCTTGCTTACGAAAACGGCGATATTAATTTCCATACCCGAATCTTGATTCCGGCTAAGATTTTTAATAACCCGCATTTCACGCCGGAACAACAAAAAAAGTACTTGGTCACGACTTACGGCAAAATTATCTTTAATACGATTTTTCCGCAGGAGCCGCCTTATGTTCCTTACATTAACGAGGCGACTTTGGAAAATCTCACCGATAAAACGCCGGATAAATATTTCGTTTCCGTCCGGGATTTAAAACCGGGCGAAACCTTCCGCAATCTCCTAAACAGGATGGAGTCGCCCCACCCTTTCAGGAAGAAGTTTTTAAGCCAGATTATCGCCGAGGTGTTTAAGAAGTTTAAACTTGCGGAGACGTCGAAAACTCTCGACCGGATGAAAGACCTTGGGTTTAAGTACTCCACGATTTCCGGCATCACGATCGCCGCGGAGGACATCAGGGTCGTTGACGTCAAGAAAGAAGTCTTGGCGGAAGCCGAGGAGAAGGTCGATAAATACGACAGCCTTTATCGCAAGGGTTATATGACGAAAAAAGAACGCAGCCAGCGCGTTATCGAGGTCTGGCAAAAAGCGAAGGAGAAGCTTGAAAACGCGATTCACGCCGAGGTTCAAAAGGATTTTGCGACTAATCATTTGTATATGATGAGCGACAGCGGCGCCCGCGGTAATATTTCCAACTTCGTTCAGCTTTCGGGGATGCGCGGCATAATGGCCAAGCCCAACGGCGAGATCATGGATATCCCGATCAGGGCTTCCTTCCGCGAGGGACTGACGATGTCCGAGTTCTTTATCTCGACGCACGGCGCCCGGAAAGGCTCGACCGACACGGCTTTGAAAACGGCCGAGTCGGGCTATCTTACCCGCCGCCTCGTTGACGTGAGCCAGGACGTCACCGTTACCGAGGAGGATTGCGGCACGGATAAGGGAATGATCGTGACCGCGCTTGAGGAAAGCAACATCCCCCTTTACGACCGGATTCGCGGGCGTTTCACCAACAAGCCGGTTATAAATCCGAAAACGGGCGAAGTCATGGTCGCCGCGCAAACATATATCGACGACGATTTGGCGGAGAGAATCGTGAAGGCTGGTGTGAAGGAAGTGGAGATTCGCACGCTGATCACTTGCGATGCGAAAAGCGGCGTCTGCGTCCGCTGTTATGGCAGCGACCTTTCGACGAGCGAGATCGTCGAGATCGGCGAGGTCGTCGGTATTATCGCCGCTCAATCGATCGGCGAGCCGGGCACGCAGCTTACGATGCGTACGTTCCATTCCGGCGGCGTCGCGGCCGAGGACATTACCCAGGGCTTGCCCCGGATTCAGGAACTTTTCGAAGCGCGCCAACCGAAACTTAAGGCAACGATTACCGAAATCGACGGCATCGTTACTTCCATCCGTCACGATAAAGACAACAGGTTTGAGATCAAGATCAAAAACAACCTGGAAGAGAAAACATATCTTACCGAATTCGGGAAAGTCCCGAT
>DGED01000019.1:10772-11293 GCA_002385755.1 Caryophanales bacterium UBA3935
CGACGATGTCGGCAAATACATCCTCGGCGAGGTGCAGAAAGTTTACCGTTCCCAAGGCGTTGAAATCGCCGACAAGCATATTGAAATCATAATTCGACAGATGCTTCAAAAAGTGGTCGTCGTGCACGAAGGCGGGACCAATCTTCTACCGGGCACGCAAATATCGAAAAACGAGCTCTACGATATTATCGAAGACTGCCGGAAAAACAACATCGAGGTGCCGATAGTAAAATCCATGCTCTTGGGCATTACCCGCGCTTCGTTGAAATCCGACTCCTTCCTTTCCGCGGCAAGCTTCCAGGAAACGACGCGCGTTCTTACGGAAGCCGCCATCCGCGGTAAGAAAGACTATCTTGAAGGACTTAAAGAAAATATTATTATCGGCGGCTTAATCCCTGCCGGAACGGGAATTATCGACGCCGATTACGTTATTAATGTTGAAGAAGACGAAGAGTAGGTCGCTTCGCGATCTACTCTTCTTCCCCTAAAATATAAGTAAAAATTCTGTCAATATATAATGA
>DGED01000031.1:0-1906 GCA_002385755.1 Caryophanales bacterium UBA3935
TATGCGAGCGCGGGATTAGGACGTTCGAGCCTTTGACGCGGGACACTCTCGACCTCGGGGCGATAGCTTACGCGAAGAAAATCACGCGCCTTCCCGTTATCGCGGATCCTTCGCACGCGGCGGGAAGAAGCGACCTTGTCTTACCGCTCGCCTTGGGGGCCGTTGCGGCGGGGGCGGACGGCTTGATGCTTGAAGTCCACCCCTCCCCGAGCGAGTCGGTAAGCGACGACGAACAGGCGATCGGTTTCTCCGAGTTTAGGGCGTTGGTGAAAAAGGCGCGGGAAGTCTGGCGCGCCGCGCGATGAAAAAAATGAGTGAAAACGCCAACAAACCATGAAAATTAATTGTAAATATCTGAAAAATAGTATATAATAATATAGGAATGAATTTAAAGGAGGTTAACAAATGTCAGTAAAAGTTGCAATTAACGGTTTTGGTCGAATCGGCCGTTTAGCATTCCGCTTGATGTTCGGTTCCGATGATTTTGATGTAGTTGCCATTAACGATTTGACCGGCGCGGAGGATTTGGCTTATTTATTGAAATATGATTCCGCTCAAGGTCGTTACAAAGAAAACAGCATTTCCTGGAAAGAGAACGCCATCGTTGTTGACGGCGAGGAAATCAAGGTTTTTGCTGAGAGAGATCCTCATAACTTGCCGTGGAAAGAGTTGAACGTCGATGTCGTTTTGGAATGCACCGGCGTGTTCACATCGAAAGAGAAAGCCGAAGCCCATATTAAAGCCGGCGCGAAGAAAGTTTTGATTTCCGCCCCGGGCAAAGGCGATATGAAGATGGTAGTTTACAACGTGAATCACGATACTCTTGACGGCAGCGAGACGGTTATCTCGGCGGCCTCGTGCACGACGAACTGCTTGGCTCCCGTCGTCAAGGTTTTGCATGATAAATTCGGCGTGGTAAAAGGCTTTATGACGACCGTTCACGCTTACACGAACGATCAAAACACGCTTGACGGACCGCATAAGAAAGGCATCAAATCCCGCCGGACGCGGGCCGCGGCGGAAAACATCGTTCCGACCACGACCGGCGCCGCTTCCGCCATCGGCTCGGTTATCCCCGAACTGAAAGGCAAGCTTGACGGGGTCGCTCTTCGCGTGCCCGTAGTCACGGGTTCGGTTGTCGATTTCGTTTTCGAACCGGCGCGTCCCGTGACGGTTGAAGAAGTCAACGCCGCGTTCAAAGAAGCCGCGAACGAAACTCTCGGCTACACGGAAGACCCGATCGTCTCGACCGACGTTATCGGCACCACTTACGGAACGCTGGTCGACGGCCTCGCGACTTCCTTGCTTGATGTCGACGGCAAACAACTCGTTAAGGTTATTACCTGGTATGACAACGAGATGGGCTATACCGCCCAATTTATCCGCACGATGAAATACTGGGTTAATAAATAAATTAAATAACTGAAAACCCGCAATCAGGCCCGTGTTTGCGGGTTTTTATTTAAAACGCGAAACGTCTTGCGCCGGTTATCAGGTCGCGGATAATCCGGAAATAACATACAAAAACCGGCGCAAACTAATAAGTCATTTGTTATTGCCATTTGCCTCAAAGATTGATATAATAATTATAACAATCAAGACACTAAAGGAGCGTATTAATGAAGAAAATACTGGTCACCGGCGGCGCCGGTTATATCGGCAGTCACGCGTGCGTCGAGCTTTTGGCGCGCGGTTACGATATCGTCGTCATCGACAATCTCGCCAACTCAAGCAAGGAAAGCCTCAAGCGGGTAAAGAAAATCGCTGGAAAAGATTTCCCGTTTTACGAAGCGGACATTCGCGACCGCGAGGCGCTGAAGCGCGTTTTTTCGGAAAACGAGATCGACTGGGTAATCCATTTCGCCGGTTTAAAGGCGGTGGGGGAAAGCGTCGAAAAACCTTTGCT
>DGED01000031.1:2020-5604 GCA_002385755.1 Caryophanales bacterium UBA3935
GTCTTTTCCTCGTCCGCGACCGTTTACGGCGATCCGGAGAAACTTCCCCTTGACGAGGGATGCCGCCTTTCTCCCGCCAACCCGTACGGGGAAACGAAACTAACCATTGAAAATATATTGAAAAACCAATATATAGCCGAACCGGATTGGCGAGTCGTTATCCTCAGGTATTTTAACCCGGTCGGCGCCCATTCTTCCGGACTCATCGGCGAGGATCCGAAAGGAATCCCGAATAATTTAACGCCTTTTATCGCCCGGGTGGCCGCCGGGAAACTAAGCCGGATTAATGTTTTCGGTGACGACTACCCGACCCCCGACGGGACGGGCGTGCGCGATTATATCCATGTCGTTGATTTGGTCTTGGGGCATATCGCCGCCATCGAGAAAATTAGCTCCCCCGGCGTTCATATATATAATCTTGGCACCGGGACCGGCTATAGCGTTTTGGAGGTAATCAAAGCTTTTGAAAAAGCCTGCGGTAAAAAACTTCCCTTTGTTATTACCAATCGCCGTCCCGGCGACATCGCGTCTTGCTACGCCGACCCCGGCAAGGCGGAAAAAGAGTTGGGCTGGAAGGCCGAGCGCGGACTTGACGAGATGTGCGCGTCGCTTTGGAACTTTCAAAAACAAAATCCCGACGGATACGAACAGGAAGCGTAAAGCTTCCTTTTTTTTATAATTAACTGCTGTTTTAGTTTAAATCCCGATTTTTCACATATTATATAATGTGGTGGGATTATGATAAACAATCATATCAAAAAGTTGATTTTCGTATTGCTTCTAATGCTAACGGTCTACGTAACATATCTCGCGCTTCCCTTTATTCTTTCGTTGCTTAAATTCGCGCTTTTCCTCTTGATGCCGTTTTTGATTGCTTTCACCGTGGCTTTTATTTTACAACCGCTTGTTTCCGCCATTCAGGTCCGGGTATCGAAAAGATGGCTCGCCGTCGCGATTGTCGTGGCGGTTTTTGTGATCGCGGCGGTGCTCGCGACATCGTCGGTTTTGCCGTACCTGATGAGGGAAATCCGGGTGCTTGTCGAGAAAATGCCGGAGATTACGGCGGAGATTGAGGCGATTTGCGATCGCTTCGCCCAACAGTTCGATTTTCTCCCCGATAATTATCGTCCCACCTTCCGCAACATCAGCGCGTTTTTCAGCCGGCATATGAAAAACCTTTCTTCCCTTCCGGGAATCATCATTGACAAAATCATCAGTTACGTGAGTTACTTCGTGCTTGTGCCGATGATTTTGATATATTTTTTGCTTGACTATGAGAAAATACTATGTTCCGTCCGCCGACGGCTAATCGATTCCGGGCGCATTCATTTTAAGAACTATCTCGGCGAGCTTAATCAGACGATCTCATCCTATGTTCGCGGTTCTTTTTTGGTGATGGTGATCTTGACCGTGGTTTGCACGATCGTGTTCCTGGTTATCGGGCTTGATTTCGCTGTTTTTTTCGCAATCGTCATCGCCGTAACAAACGTCATACCCTATCTCGGTCCTTATATCGGCGCCGCTTTCCCGGTCCTATACGCTTTGATTACCTCGCCCAAGCGGGCGCTTACCGTCGCGGTGATTATCTACGCCATTCAACAACTTGAAAACCATTTCTTAAGTCCCTATATTCACAGCCGTCGGATCAAGACCCATCCCTTGGTCGTTATTATGTTTTTGCTTTTATTCGGACGCGTTTTCGGCATTCTGGGAATGATTTTCGCCGTGCCCGTTTTGGCGATTGTTCGGATTACTCTGAAGTATTATTCGCCGTTTAAAAAAAGAATCGCGGAAGAGCAAATTTCCGTATAAGCCAAGTTTAATTTTTATATAAATTAATCGGGTGATATATTTGGAAGCGCGCGCCGATTACGACTTTTTGCTTTACTATTATTCGCTGGACCAAAACGAGGAAAGATTTATCCGCGAGATTTTAAAGTTGATTATTAACTACCCGATCGTCTGGTATAACTTTCTGGAAAACATTCTTAAAAACAAAGTAATGATTAACGTCAAAAACGGCGTTATGATTGTCTCTTTGGAACTCCTCCCCCCGAAGCAAAAAAGATGTTTCGATTGCGTATACGGATGTTTGAAAGAAAACAATATGATCGTGAAAACAATCGAAAAGAAGGGATTCTTGATACTGTATCTTTATAGCCAAAAAATCAGCGATTTTTTTGAAAACAGCGGGTTTTGGCTTGAATACTTGACGGCCGAGGCTTGTAGGGAGATCGGTTTGACCGCCTACCGGGGGGCGCTCATTAAAACAAGAGATCAAAACATTCAAGAAATTGACGTGTTAATCGATCTCCACACGCTCGTTTTTTTTATCGAATGCAAGGATACTTGTAATTACGGAAACGATGATTTAAAAAAGATGAGCGATTTAAGAAAAAAGATTAATGTTTGTAGTTTTGCTTTGATGGTTTGTTCTAAAGGGGGACTGGATCTTGATTATCAAAAATATGAAATCGACTTAATCCGTTACCGGCACAATTACTATATTTTTAAAAATGAGTTAAAGGAACTTATCACAAAGAAAATCGTCGGTCTATCGTTTTAAAAAAGCCCCGTCGTTGGCGCGGGGCTTTTTTTTAGCGCGATCTGAAAATCTATTTTAATTACGGGATATTCGTGATATAATTTATCCGGCGAAGCGAGGTGAGACGGGTGATTATAAGCGCCAGCAGAAGAACCGATATTCCCGCATACTATTCTAATTGGTTTTATAATATAATCCAAGAAGGATCCGTCCTGATCCGAAACCCTTTCAACCGCCGGCAGATATACGCGATTGATCTTTCTCCGGACAAAGTTTTGGGAATCGTTTTTTGGACAAAGAACCCGCTGCCGATGTTGGCTCGTCTCGACGAGCTGCGTGATTACAAGTATTATTTCCAGTTCACGATTACGCCGTACGGGAAAGATATCGAACCGAACATCCCGGATAAAAAAGATGTAATCATCCCGGCGTTTAAACGGCTGTCGGAAAAAATCGGCGCCGACCGCGTGATCTGGCGGTATGACCCGATCTTAATCAACTCGCGCTATTCGGTCGATTATCATCTTCGCGCTTTCGAAAAGATCGCTTTTGAGCTTCGCGCGCACACGCGCCGGGTCACGATTAGTTTTATTGACACAAAATACCGCGGGGTTAAAAGCAACGCCAAAGCGCTCGCGTTATCCCGCTTTTCCTTTGACGAGCAGCTCGGTTTAAGCGCCAAGCTCGCGGGGATAGCCCGCCGTTACGGGCTTGCGATCGACGCTTGCGCCGAACCGATTGTCTTGCGAGAGGTGGGGATTGAGCGCTCCCGTTGCGTTGATGACCGTCTCTTGGAAAAACTCGTCGGCCGCCCGTTGAGCCTCTCAAAGGACAGGAACCAGCGCGCGGATTGCGGATGCGTTGAAAGCGTCGATATCGGAATGTATAATACTTGCCCGAATATGTGTCGTTATTGCTATGCAAATTATAACCCGAAGCTGGTTGCGGAAAATCATGGGATTCATGACCCGCAAGCGCCGCTTATTTCCGGCGTCCCGCGCGAACACGACGAGATTAGGGAGCGGAAAACAAGCCGCCG
>DGED01000050.1:0-9499 GCA_002385755.1 Caryophanales bacterium UBA3935
ACGATAATCGTTCATACGTTCGCGGGATTGGTCGGTTATAAACAAGTTGACGACAAACTGGAACTTGTTCCCGACTGCGCGACCGCTCTGCCGGAACCGGAGGAGTTGGAGGACGGGAAAATTAAGTATGTTTTCACCTTGAAGGAAGGTTTGAAGTGGTCGGACGGGACGCCGCTTACGGCTCACGATTTTGAGTACGCGTGGAAGCGGGCCGCCGCCGATGAAACCGGCTCCGATTACGCCTACATGTTTGACGTGATTGACGGCTTTGGAACCAAAAATTTGAACGTCGCGGCGTCGGAGGACGGGAAAAAGCTGACGGTTGTTCTTAAGAATTACGTGCCCTATTTCTATGAACTGTGCGCGTTCCCGACGTATTTCCCCGTGAAGAAGGATGTCGTGGAAGCGAATCCCGAAACATGGGCCACGAAACCGAAAACGTATATTAGCAACGGTCCGTACAAAATGACCTATTGGAAAGACAACAGCAAGATCGTCGTCGAGAAAAACGAGCATTATCATAATGCGGACGAGATAAAGATCAATAGCATCGAATTCGCGTTATCAGACGATGACAACGCCATTTTGGCCGGTTACTTGAACGGGAAATATTTGTTGATTGATACGGTGCCCAACAATGAGATTTCCCAGCTGAAGAAAGATTACCCGAATGAATTTGTCGTAGCCGGGCAATTGGGAACGTATTATATTTGTTTCAACGTTAACGACGACGAGCTCTACGGCGATATCGTAACCGACGAGGTGAAAAAAGCCAACGTCCGTAAAGCGCTTGGCCTGCTCATCGACCGCAACCATGTCGCCGAGGAGATCGGACAAGCTGGGGAAGTTCCCGCCAACAGTTATGTTCCCATCGGCTTGACCGAGCCCGACGGAAAGGAATTTTTCTCGAAGAATGGTCCGGAACGCAATGGCGAGGGATATTACTCGGTCGCGAAAACGGATTACGAGGAGAACTGCGATCTCGCGATTCAGTTGTTGAAAGACGCCGGATACGCCTGGGACGAAACGAGCAAGAAGTTCACGAACTTCCCGGAATTCACTTATATGACCAACCCCAGAACCGACCATGAGGCGTTTGCCGCGTACATTCAGGATATATATTCCCGCTACGGAATTACGATGAAGGTTGAAACCCAGGAATGGAACACGTTCCTTGAAACGAGAAAAGAAGGGAATTATACCGTCGCCCGTAACGGCTGGCTCGCCGATTACAATGACCCGATTACTTTCCTCGACATGTGGACGTCCGACAGCGGAAACAATGACTGCCAGTTTGGCAAGGGCGCGCATGCCTCCGTCGCGATTTACGGCGAGAACAAAGATAAGACTTGGGCCGAAACTTACGACGTGATTATCGGCCAAGTTAAGTCGCTCACTGATCAGGAACAAAGATTCGCCCTGATGCATGAGGCCGAGGACTTGTTGATGGAAACCGGCGCAATCTGCCCGATTTATTTCTACACCGACCTTTACATGATAAGCCCGAAATTAAAAGGTTTCTTCGCCTCGCCGCTCGGCTACAAATTCTTCATGTACGCCGAATTAGAATAGGCAAGCGCAAAAAAATAGGGTTTATCCTTCTTTTAGCAGGGGCCGGAACCGCGAGGTTCCGGTTTTTTCTGTTTAATAATTGATATTGTCAAAATATGTGGTATAATAAATTGACTAAACTAAATAGGTGGTTGTTATGCTTTTTAAGAAAAACGACAAAATTGTTTTTGCCGGAGACTCGATTACCGATTGCAATCGGCTCCGTCCCGCCGGCGAGGGAGATCTTCCCGCCAATCCTTACGGAAACGGCTACGTTGCCTTAACTTTTGCTTATCTTCGAAGCAAATATCCTGATTTACGGCTCCGCATCATTAACCAAGGTATTAGCGGCGACCGTTCGATCGATCTTTTGCGCCGTTATGACGACATATTGGCGCTTGACCCGGACTGGATCATTATCATGATCGGCGTTAACGACGTTTGGCGTCATTTCGATTGTCCCGACATCAAGGAAAGACACGTGAGCCTTACGGTTTACGAGAAGAACCTCGAGGAGATGATCGCCAAGAACAAAGAGCGGAATATCGGAACGATCTTGCTTTCGCCATTTGTAATCGAAGCAAACCGGGAAGACCCGCTCCGCCGGATGTTGGACGAGTATCGGGAAGCCCTTCATCAGTTGGCGCGAAAACATGACTTGCACTATGTTGACATCCAGGCCGCGTATGACGGTCTCTTGCGCGAAATAACGAGTTACGAAATTTCGCGCGACCGCGTTCATCCAAATATCGTCGGTCACATGTTAATAATGCGAGCTTTTATCGAATATATCGAGGCGGAGCGCCGCGAGTTGTGAAAGTTCTCGTATTAATCGATTCGTTTAAGGGAACGCTATCCTCGAGCCGACTGGGGAAAATCGTGACCGAGGAGTTGGGGAAGAAAGGGATTCGCGCGGAATATTTCCCGATTTCCGACGGCGGCGACGGGTTTTTGGAAACAATCGTGGAGGCGATAAAAACCGAGCCGGTTTTGATATCTGCCGTCGACCCGTTGGGCCGGCCGCTATACACTTACTTTTTATCCGATAATGAAAACGCCGCCGCCTATTTGGAGATGGCGAAAACGAGCGGTTTAAGCTTGTTAAAAAAAGAAGAGCGCGACCCGCTCCAAACCTCGACGCACGGGCTCGGGCGGGCCATCCTTACCGCGATAGATTCCGGCGCCCGGGAGATAATCGTCGGTCTCGGCGGCAGCGCCACCAATGACGGCGGCGCCGGGATGCTCGAGGCGATGGGGGTCCGGTTTTACAACGCTTCGGGCGAGGCTCTAAGCGGTCTTTGCGGGGGGAAGTTGGGTGAAATCGCGGCCATTGACGCCGGAGATTTTTACAGAAATATTGCCGGCGTCAGTTTTCTCGCGTTAAGCGACGTTACGAACCCGCTGCTTGGCCCAGAAGGCGCCGCCCAAGTTTTCTCCGCGCAAAAAGGAGCGGACGAAAGCGCCCGCGCGAAGCTTGAAGCGGGGATGGCGAATTACGCGGCGGTTGTGGAGAAGGAGACCGGGGGAGCTTATCGCGATCTTCCCGGCGCCGGCGCCGCCGGCGGTCTTGGGTTCGCCTTTTACGCTTTCTTCAACGCCGACTGCCAATCGGGAATCAAGTATCTTTTGGACCGATACGGTTTTTCCGTTCTCGCCGAGCAATACGATTATATCATTACCGGCGAGGGGAAAATCGACGGACAAAGCCTGCGGGGAAAAGTGATCTCGGAAGTAATCAGGCAAGCGGAAGGAAAGAATGTCATACTGGTCTGCGCCATTAACGAGCTTGATCACCGCGAGATTGAAGAATTGGGCGTTTTGAAACTGTACAAAATCGTCGGCGATATCGCCTCGGAGGAAGAGTCGCTTTCGCAACCGGAAAAATACTTTCGCCGCCTGATCGCAACGGTCGCCATGGATTTGACCGGCGAAGAAAAATAGCGTTATGCCATTTAGAGCGCTGGCTTTATCGGCGCTCTTCTTTCATTTCGGCGAAGCAAATACATCTACATTCGTTTGCGAAAACATACTTTTAAAGTATTGGACAAGGCGTTTGTTAACAGTCTGATTTGTACTTTTTATTGATTTTTTTCGCATAAGGCGATAAAATATAGTTATATTACGATAAAAGAAGGTATTAAGCATGAAAATAATCATTGTCGGCATCGGGAAAATCGGCCGGATTGTTACCGAATATCTCGCGAACGAAGGCCACGATATCGTCGTTGTTGATATCGACGCCGCGATCGTGCAGGAGGCGGTCGACACATATGACGTTCGCGGCGTCGTCGGCAACGGCGCCAATTACGATATCCAAGTCCAGGCCGAGGCCGAGCGGACCGACGCGCTGATCGCCGTCACCGAAAGCGACGAGCTCAATTTGCTTTGTTGTTTGGTCGCGCAAAAAAACGGCGTCAAGCACACGATCGCCCGCGTCCGTAATCCCGAATACGGTAAACAAATCGACTTTATGCATGACGATCTCGGTTTAAATATGATAATCAACCCGGAACTGGAAGCGGCGTCGGAAATCATGAAAATCCTGAGATTCCCTTCCGCCTTGAATATCGACACTTTCGCCCAGGGCAAGGCGGAGATCGTCGAGATAAAAGTGCCAGAGGAGTCGATTCTGGTCGGAAAGACGCTTTCCGCGCTTGGCCGGGAACTGGAAGTGAGTTTTCTCGTTTGCGCGGTCGTCCGCGACGGGACCGTCCATATCCCGTCCGGCGGTTTCGTCCTGCGCGCGGGGGATCATATTCACATTACCGCCGCCGCGAGCGAGATCGGGAAGTTTTTCCGGAAACTAAAAATCTTGAGGCAACGGGCGCGGAAGATAATGCTTATCGGCGGGAGTAAAATATCTTATTATCTCGCGCGAGAACTATCCGAAAGCCGCCTGGATATAAAAATTATCGAAAAGGACCGGGAGCGCGCCCGCGAGCTTGGCGAGCGGTTGCCGGGCGTCGCCGTAATTTGCGGCGACGGGACGAACCAGGAGATCTTGCGCGAGGAGGGGATCTTGGACGCCGACGCTTTCGTGACCCTGACGGGGAACGACGAGGAGAACATTATCCTATCTCTTTACGCGAAGACGCTTGAGGTGCCGAAAATAATCACCAAGGTTAATCATATCTCCTATTATAATATCCTAGAAAAGCTTGATTTGGGGACGATTATCTCGCCCAAGGCTTTAACCGCCAATCAAATTCTACGCTACGTCCGGTCGCTCTCCGATTCGATAACGAGCGAGGTGAAGACATTATATAAACTCGTTAACAATCAAATCGAGGCCGCCGAGTTTTATATTCCCGCCGAGACCGATTATACGGGCATTAAATTTCGCGATCTCTCGCTCAAGAAAGATATCTTGATTGGCTGTATCGTCCGCAATAAAACCGTGATCATTCCCCACGGAGAAGATTATTTCCGGGCAGGGGATAGCGTTATTATCGTTTCGACGCAAAAACTTAAAGATTTGGAAGATATATTGAGCGGGTAATCTATGAATAAACACGCGGTTTTTTATAATATCGGCAATTTATTGAAGGTTGAGGCCGGGTTGCTCGCGCTGCCGCTCGCGATTTCCGTTTTTGACGGCGACGGCAATTTCCTCGCTTTCTTGATCCCGATAACCCTGCTCGCGGCGCTGGGGTTTTTGCTTACGCGCCTGGGGAAAAAGGACGCCGTGATCTACGCGCGCGAGGGTTTCGCGATCGTCGGATTCTCGTGGCTATTGATCTCGCTTTTCGGCGCCTTGCCGTTTGTTATCAGCGGCGAAATCAAAAATTTTATCGACGCGTTTTTTGAGGCGACGTCGGGGTTTTCCACGACGGGCTCGACAATCCTAAAGGACGTGGAGGCGCTCTCGCGGAGCATGCTTTTCTGGCGCAGTTTTACCCAATGGATCGGCGGGATGGGGATCTTGGTATTCGTTCTCGCATTTATGCCGACGACCGAGGCGCGAAGCATCTTTATCATGAAGGCGGAAAGCCCGGGACCGAAAGTCGGGAAAATCGTTTCGAAAGTTAAAATCACGGCGAGGATCCTCTACGCGATCTATATCGCTCTCACCGCGCTTTTGATAATCCTCTTATCTTTCAAGATGCCGTTTTTCGATAGCGTCAATCACGCGCTCGCGACGGCCGGGACCGGCGGTTTCTCAATCAAAAACGCCGGGATCGCTTATTATGACAGCGCGTACGTGGAAACGGTTTTGACTGTCTTTATGTTTCTTTTCGGGGTGAACTTCACCGTCTTCTATTTGCTTCTTATCGGCAAGGCAAGCCAGGCGTTAAAAAGCGAGGAGCTGCGCTGGTACGTCGCGATCGTCGTTTCCGCGGTCTTTTTGATCGCGGCGAGCGTGAATTCCTTTTACGCGTCTTTTGGCCGCTCGCTCCGTTATTCGGCGTTTCAGGCCGTCTCCGTCATCACGACCACCGGTTTCGCGACGACCGATTTTGTTTTGTGGCCGGCTTTCGCGCAGACGGTTCTCGTTCTTTTAATGCTCGTCGGCGCCAGCGCCGGCTCGACCGGCGGCGGGCTTAAAGTCTCCCGGGTCGTGATTTATTTTAAAATGATTCTAAAGGAGATTAGATATAGCATTCATCCCCGCCAGGTTTCGACCGTGATGTTTGAAAAAAAACCGCTCTCCGATTCGACGCAAAAAGGGGTGGCGAATCATATTGTGGCTTATCTTTTTATTCTCGCGATTGGAACCTTGGTCATCTCTCTCGACGGTTTTTCCTTCGCGACCAATTTTACCGCGACGCTTTCGTCTCTAAGCAATGTCGGCCCGGGATTGGGCGCCGTCGGCCCCTCGGGTAATTACGCCGTTTTTAGCCCGATATCAAAACTCGCGCTCTCGTTCATCATGATGGCCGGGAGATTGGAAATATTCCCGATGTTAATATTGTTCTCGCCCCGGATTTGGAAATACCGATAAAGGCCCGTTCGGGCTTTTTTCTTTACTTTTTTGGGAAAATATGATAAAATAGAATTGTAATCTGGAGCAAAGAATGAACAAACGTTTGGACGAAATAAAAAACAACATTTTTACTAATTGGGATATCGCGGTCAATAAGGGCGGAGAAACAATCGCGGAACTGAAGCAACTCTACGAACAAACAGGCGACCCGGAGTGCCTATGGTTAATATCGGAACTCTTGATTCACAAAGCCAGGGGCGGTCTCCAGGAGGCGATTATTTACGCGACCGAGGCGCTCTCCCTGCGCGGGGATTCCGACGCTCTGCACGAGAATTTCGCGGTCGCGCTGGGCGGCTATACCGGCGAATTTAAAAACCGCAATCACCGGCAATTGATCGAGTATTATTCGATTTTTTGCAGGCTATATCCCGATTCTTTTATTGCCCGGAAAATATTGATTCTTAATTTGCTTGATGATTACCGCCTGGAAGAAGCGGAGACGGAAATCGCCCGCGCGTTTGATGATTTCCCCGACGCCGAAGAAGAGCTTTTGATTTACCGCGGAGAGTTTTATTACCGGTCGGGAAAACCGCGGAAAGCCAAACAGGTATGGAAGGAAGTCGCGGAAACCGTCGCGACCGCCCGTATTCATTACGAGCTAGCGGAGGTCTACGCGAAGTTTGGCTTATACAAGCCCGCGGAAAGGCAGTATAAGAAAAGTTTCGCGATGGAAGAGCCGCCGCGGCGAATCGGCGCCTTGATTTCGCTAATTCATATTTCCGAGATTAGGGGTGACTATCGCGCCGCCCTCCGTTATAACAATAAAATCATCGAGGTGTTTAAAAAAGACTATAATATCACCAGCGGTTTGGAATTACAAACCTTTATAAACAATAAGGATAAGTATCAATCATTGATTTTCGAGTGACTCGGACGGCGGAGCCGTCTTTTTTTTTATGAATCAAAACAGTTCCGGGCGGGAAAAACGGTTTTGCTGAAGAGACGAAAGATAAGACCGCGGCCGGCAATTCACCGGATAACCGAATTGCCAATAATTGTGTGTGTCTTTAACGTCTATAATATGGTAGAATATATATAATTGCGAGAAAAAACAGAGAATGAATTTGAGGGATTAGGATGAAGAAGTTATATTTAATCTTGTTTTTGGCGTTCGCGTCAATATTGTGCGGATGCGAATTTTTCATAAATCATAAAAACGCGGTTTCCGTTTCCGCCGTCTATCTTGACGCGGAAAGCCGGGGAATCGGCGTCGAGGTTTCTTTTTATTCCGGGCGCCTCCCCGCGGCGGCCGGGGACATTTTAGAAGCCGGCGTCGTCGCCGCGAAAGGGGAGATCGAAAACCCCGGGAAAATCTCGAAGGAAGATAGCGATTATGTCCTGTCCTCCGATTATGATAACCCGGCTTTCTACGCCATTGAGAATCTTGATGCGGAAGATTATAACGTCACGTTTACCTTCCGCGCTTATTATGTCTATACCGATAAGTCCGGCGCCGAGAAAACGGTTTATTCTGATAACTTCCTGCAGGCCGTCCCGTACGAGCTTGCGAAAGGCGACGACTCGGAGTTCGCGCTGGAAATCGTCGCTATCGTGGAAGGCGTAGAAGACGAGGACGAATACGTACCCGTCCGGGTGACCTTTGATTTAAACGGCGGTCGTTGGACCGACGGGATCGCCGCTTACGTGATCAAAAACGGCGAGCCGGAAGCAAACCTTACCGTCACTTCCTTAAACGACAAGACGGCGAAGGAATATACCCTGCTTAACAAACAGTCGATGTTTTATCAGTATTATTATAAGCTCTTCATCAAGGAGGCGGGCGGGGCGAATACTTATCGCGTCGTCGCCGTAGACGCCGCGACCCGCGACATCATCAGATGCGGAGTGGATGATTATGATTTTGTCCTGGCCGTTCATGATCTATGCGAAGACGGTGAAGCGTACGCGGTAATCAAAGATTTGGCGACATCCGGATTCGTCGGCGCCGTCGTCGTTTTCGACGAGGATATCCGCTTTTTTACCGGCGGCCAGCTTACGAGCTCTTTTTACCCGGTAAGGCATGACGAAAACCTGGAAATGGAGTTTAAAGACAAGGAGACTCTGCCGCCGGCGGAGAAGGAAGGATTTCATTTCGGCGGCTGGAGCGACGGCGAAAACGTCCATACCGTTTTCCCCGGATATCAAAGGAAGCAAAACGTCACCGCGGTGACGTACGCGGCGGTTTGGGAATTATACTCTGTCGAGGAATTCAGAGTCTTTATGAGCGCGCTGCTTCCGGACGTGATTGACGGCGATTTGGAGTTGCCGCTATCATACAGCGGCTATGCCGTATCCTGGAAGAGCAGCCATCCCGAGATTTTAAGCGACGACGGAAAGTACGCGCAGCCGTTTGACGAGACGGTCGTCACCTTGACCGCGACTCTCTCGGCCCCCGGCGTTAGCGAGGAGGTCAATTTCCACATGCGAGCAAAAGCGTATAAAACCTTGGAAGGCCCGATTGCCTCGAGCTATATTTACCGCGATTATAACCGCGTCGACGACGCTTTCTTCGAGACGTTGGATATTATCAATTGCGCGTTTCTAACCGCGGCGAGCGACGGGCATATCTACGGCTCTAACACCTTAAACAATATCATGACATACATCATGCCGGGCGCGCGGGAACACGGCTGCTGGGTGATTTTCTCAATCGCCCCCGAATCGCAATGGCATCAGATGGCCGCCGATCCCGCGGCGCGGGTAAAATTTGCTGAAAATATCGTCGAGATTATTAACGAATATGGTTTCGACGGTGTCGATATCGACTGGGAGGGCTCGGTCAACGGGACGAACTTCACATATTTGATGGAGGAAGTCTACGCCAAGGTTAAGGCCAATAACCCGCGGCATCTCGTTACCGCCGCGATCGCGGCCGGACCCTATCAGCCGCCCAACTATAACCTTAAGAATTCGGGCAAGTACATTGATTATATTAATATGATGGCTTATGGTCTCGTTTCCAGT
>DGED01000050.1:9733-18801 GCA_002385755.1 Caryophanales bacterium UBA3935
ACAAATGCTCTATTCAGGAAAGCGTCGACCTTTTCAAGGGATACGGCATTCCCGCTTCGAAGATCATCATCGGCGCCGCGTTCTACGGGATTAAGCAGATCAAACAGGGAGACGAATGGAAGAGCGCCGGGTCGGTCTATTATACCTCGATTGCGTCGAGCTACCTTAACAATCCGGACTACACCGTTTATTTTGACACGGTCGCCGGCGTGCCCTATATCCTGAAAAACGACGGCACGGAATTTATCTCCTACGACGATCCCCGCTCGATTCAGTTGAAATGCGATTATATTTACCAGGAAGGATTGGCGGGAATGATGTATTGGGAAAACGGCTGCGACTTAACGGGAACTTTGTTAGCCGCGATGCGGAAGGGATTGAATAAATAAACAAAAAAGGCCGGAACCGGCCTTTTTCTTTTATCTTTTTCGTTGCCTTCGCGCGTAAGTTGTGATAAACTTTTATGCGGTGATAAAATGCGGACGATTATTAATAACGAAAACGATCCATATTATAATCTCGCGCTTGAGGAGACGCTTCTAAAAAGCGAAACCGCGCCGGACATGCTCGTTTGGCTCTGGCAAAACCGCCCGGCGGTAATTATCGGCCGGCACCAAAACGCCCTCGAGGAAGTCAATATCGCGGCGATCCGGAAACGCGGGATCGACGTCGTCAGGAGAATCTCCGGCGGCGGCGCCGTGTATCATGATTCCGGGAACGTCAATTTCACTTTCATCGCCCCGGCGCGGGGGAAAGGCGAGGAGCTTTTCCGGCGTTTTACCGAGCCGGTGATTGACGCCCTGCGCTCCCTCGGCGTTCCCGCCGAGTTTACCGGGAGAAACGATATCGTCGCCGGGGGAAAAAAAATATCCGGCAACGCCCAGGCGTATTACCGGGACCGGATGTTTCATCACGGCACGCTTCTTTTCGATTCCGATCTCGCGACCGTCGGCGCCGTTTTAAACGCCGCCCCTGACAAGATTAAGTCAAAGGGCGTAAAATCGGTAAGAAGCCGCGTCGCGAATATCAGGACATATTTAAAAGAAGACATCACTATTGAAGAATTTAAGTCGCGCCTGCTTTCCCGCCTGCTGGCCACGGACGATATCCAATCCCGGGAGTACCGTTTGTCTCCGGCGGAGGAAGAGACGGCGCGGCGCCTCGCCGCCGACAAATACCGAACCTGGGAATGGAATTACGGCCGGTCGCCGGCGTTCGAAACGGTAAAAAGCGGCCGTTTTGCGGGCGGGAAAATCACTTTTCATCTCGATATCAAGGCGGGGAAAATCGCGGCCTGCCATATCGGCGGCGACTTTTTCGGAAAACTCGAGATTGCGGGTCTGGAGATGGCGCTCGTGGGCGCCTTGTTCACTCCGGCCGCGGTCGCCGCGGTTCTTGATTCCGTCCCGTTAGGCGACTACCTTTTCAATATCGCGAAGGAAGATATTCTCGCGTGCTTGTTTAATCAGACGGTTTAGCCGTCTTTTTTTGACAGAAGGCCTCGATTTGCCTGATTGTCTCCTCGCTTAAAACATGCTCGATCTTACAGCAATCCCTCTCGGCCACCTCGGCGCTCACGCCCAACATGCGTAAAAACTTGTTGATTAGCAGGTGGCGTTGATAAACTTTTTCCGCCTCCGCCCGGCCTTTTTCCGTGAGGGTTATGCCGCTGTAATCGTCTTTTTCGATTAAGCCGCCTTTTTTTAAAATGTTCATCGCTTTATTGACCCCGGGCTGGGAGACGCTTAGCATTCGCGCGATTTCGACCGATTTGACTTTTTTCTTATTTTTCTCCAAAACCAAAATCGCTTCCAAATAGTCCTCGTTAGCGGGAGTCAGTTTATTTTTGTTTTTCATAGTTTAATTATAGCATTTATCGCCGTGATATGCAACGCGGACGTTTTGCGTTTTACCGGTAAGGGTAACCGTTTACCTCTGTTTTTCCATGCGATAATACTTGACTTCCAACCGCGTTTTGATATAATATTAACCGAGGTTAACTTTTATGAGAGCGAGAAGAAGATGCGGAAGACAAAGAAAATATAATGATTCCCCGATTGTGCCGTTGGGGGAACTTTCGGCTGGTGAGGCGGGAAGGGTCGTAAAGATATGTTGTCGCGCGGGGGGCCGCAGGCGACGGCTTTTTGATATGGGGATTACCGTAGGGACCGTAATTGCCGTCAAGCAGATCGCCCCGCTGGGCGATCCCGTGGAGGTCGCCCTCCGCGATTACCGGCTTTGCCTGCGGCGCGACGATCTCGATCTTATCCTGGTCGAGGTGGTCGAATGAGAATCGCGCTCGTCGGCAATCAAAATTCCGGGAAAACGACGCTTTTTAACGCGCTCACGGGAATGAACCAAAAAATCGGCAATTGGCCGGGCGTGACCGTCGAGAAAAAAGAAGGCGTCATTAAAGGAACCGATCACACGCTTATCGATTTGCCGGGCATTTACTCCTTAAGCCCCTATACGACGGAGGAAAAAATCGCTTGCGAATACTTGCTTTCGGAAAAGCCGGATGCGATTATAAACATCATCGACGCCGTCAGCCTTGAGCGCTCGCTGTATCTTACTCTCCAGCTGCTTGAGCTCGATATTCCCGTGATCGTCGCTTTGAATATGACCGATATTTTAATCAAAAAAGGCGGCCGGATTGACGCCCAAAAGCTTTCCGAGCTCCTTGGCGTCGAGGTCGCGATGCTTTCCGCCCGGCGCCGCGTCGGCGTCGGCGAACTCATCGCCAAAGTCCTGGAAAAACCCGCGAAGAAGACGCGTTTCCGCTATAGCGAACGGCTCGAAAAGTTGGTTTCGGAAGTCGCGGCCGGGCTTCCCGGGGAAAACGCCCGGTTCGTCGCGGTGAAGTTATTGGAAAACGACCCGCGCTTCGCCGGTCTCGCGACGCCCGCGGCCGAGAAAATTTTGCAAGGCGTCAAGGACGAGGATTTAGAGGAGAGAATCGCGTCCGAACGTTACCGTTACATCGATTTTGTAAAAAAGGCGGTCATGATTACCCCGGATTTAAAAGAAACTTTTTCCGACAAAATTGACAGGATTATATTAAATAAATATCTCGCGTTCCCGATATTCGTGGCGGTGATATTCGGGCTTTATTTCGCCGTTATCATGACCGGAACCGCTCTCGGCGACTACATGGCGTCGCTATTCGATCGCGCCGGGAATCTCGCCGCAAGCGCGCTTTCTTCATGGGGCGCTTCCGACTGGGCCGTGAGTCTTATCGGCGACGGCGTTCTCGGCGGCATCGGCGCCGTATTGACTTTCATTCCCCAGATTGTGATGCTCTTTTTGCTCGCGGCCTTGCTCGAATCAAGCGGGTATTTGTCGAGGGTGTCCTTTCTTCTCGACAAGATTTTCACCCGCCTGGGTCTTTCCGGGCGCGCCCTGATTCCTTTTATCGTCGGCTTCGGTTGTAGCGTCCCAGGAATCATGGCCACAAGGACGCTGGAAAACGAGCAGGAGAGGAAAAGCGCGGTCATCCTCGTTCCTTTCATCCCCTGCGGGGCGAAGCTGCCGATCATTTCCCTCTTCGCCGGGTTCTTTTTTACCAAACATCGCGTTTTGGTTTCCGTGTCCCTGTTTTTCCTGTCGATCTTTATAATTATTATCGCGGCTTTAATTTTAAAGAAGGTGTTTAAAACGCCGGCTACGGCATATATTAGCGAACTTCCGGAATATCGCCTGCCCGATCCCCGCTACGTCGCGCGCTATGTCTGTGAAAAGACGATGGCGTTCGTTTCGCGGGCGGGTTCGGTCATTTTGGTCGGCTCGGTCGTAATCTGGTTCTTGCTCTCGTTTTCGCCCGCTTTCAAGTACGGTGTGCCCGTCGAGAATAGCATGCTCGCCGGGCTCGGCAATTTGATCGCCTGGTTCTTTTACCCGATCGTCGGCGAATGGAGTTGGGCGGCGGGGGTTTCCGCCCTGCAGGGTCTGGTGGCGAAAGAACAAGTCGTCGCCTCGCTCAGCATTATCGCCGGCTTTGCCGGGGGCGCATCCGGCGCCGATATTTTTTCGACACCGGTGTTCGCTTTTTTCACGCCGGCCGCGGCCTACGCATTTATGGCCTATAACTTGTTCAGCGCCCCCTGTATCGGCGCGATCGGCGCGATGCGGAAAGAATTGGGCGGCGCCGCCGCGACCATAAAGGCCGCTCTCTTCCAAACCGCGATCGCCTGGGTGGTCTCGGCGTTATTATATCTTATCCTTACATTCGTTGGGGGCTTGTCATGACGTTTGCCGACATTATAATTCTTATCGTTTTGACCCCAATCATGTTTTTGGCCGTCCGACAAGTCTATCTATCCGGTAAAGGCAGCTGCGCGGGTTGTAAGAAATGCGGGATCGCGAAGAAAAACCTCGATGAGATTAGGCGGAGCATAAGAGAATAAAACGGCTTCTCGCCGTTTTTTCTTAGTTTGGACGCCGATTCCAATTTCCGTAAATAAATTCGCCGATATTGCCTAAAATAAGAACGTTAAGTCCTCTTTTTCGTAAATGCATAAAAACCCGGCAAATGTCATATAAATAATTAAAAAAATAGCACTTATCTCTTGACATTGCTAATTAATGTGGTATAATATTATTAGCACTCAGGAGTGATAAGTGCTAACAAAAGGAAAAGGAGGTATTTGGATGTTTAGTTTAATTACTAGAAGAAACAGAAAACGCGGTCTGAGTTTATTTGACGATCCGTTTTTCGACGACTTTTTCAATATGCCGTTTTTCTACGATAGACGCAAGGTCATGAAAACCGACGTGCGGGAGGACGACAAGAATTTCTATCTTGACGTCGAGCTTCCCGGAATCGAGAAGAAAGATATTAAGTTAAGCTTGGAGAACGGTTATTTGACCGTGGCGGTGGAAAGAGAAGAAAACAAAGAACAAATGGACGAGAAAGGCAGTTACGTTCGCCGCGAACGCTACTACGGCAACTGCGCGCGCACGTTTTATCTCGGCGATGTTCGCGAAGAAGACATTACCGCTAATTACAATAACGGCATTTTAACCGTTTCGGTTCCGAAACAAGACGTCGCGGATAAAAAGAAATATATCGAAATCGAGTAATAACGGCAGTCGTCTTAAAGTATTTCCATCTTGTTTTCCTCGCCGGCGCGCCCGGCGGATAGTATCCGGGGTCCAGGGATTACCCCGGGCCCCTTATCCCCTTTTGCTATTATAATAATATAAAAAACAGGAGGTATATATGTTAAAACCATTGCATGACAATGTTGTGCTGAAAAAAGAACAAGTTGAAGCCAAAACGGCTAGCGGCATTATCTTGACCGGAGACGCCAAGGACGAGCCGAATATCGCGACCGTCGTGGCTGTCGGCCCCGGCGCTTACGTCGACGGGAAACTGGTTCCGCCGACCGTTAAAGTCGGCGATAAAGTCGCGTACAAGAAATACTCAACCACGGAATTTAAAATCGACGAAGAAGAATATCTGATTATTGCTGAAAAAGATATTCTCGCGATTGTAGAATAGGAGGTACGTTATGAGTAAAGAAATTCGTTTTTCAAAAGACGCGCGCACGTCGATGCTGCGCGGCGTTGACACGTTGGTCGATACCGTTAAAGTCACGTTGGGCCCGAAGGGCCGTAATGTCGTGCTGGACAAGGGGTACGGTTCGCCCCTGATTACCAACGACGGCGTCACGATCGCGAAAGAGATCGAACTCGAAAACAAATTCGAGGATATGGGCGCCAAATTAGTTTATGAAGTAGCCAATAAAACCAACGAGGATGCGGGCGACGGGACAACGACCGCGTCGGTCCTGGCCCAAGCGATGATTCATAAGGGCCTTAAGGCCGTTGACAGCGGCGCCAATCCGGTCTTTCTCCGTCAGGGAATTGAGCTCGCGGGCAGGAAGGTTTCGGAAAAACTGCTTGAGAAGAGCCGAAAGATCGAAACGAACGACGATATCGCGAGCGTAGCGACCATCTCCTCCGACAGTCCGGAAGTAGGCAAGATTATCGCCGAGGCGATGGAAAAAGTCGGCCGCGACGGCGTTATCAGCGTCGACGAGTCGCAAGGTTTCGACACTTACCTGGAGGTCGTGGAAGGTTTGCAGTATGACAAGGGTTATATTTCCCCCTACATGGTGACCGACCGCGAAAAGATGGAAGTCGCGCTGGAAAACGCTTATGTCATGGTGACCGATCAAAAAATCAGCACCGTGAAAGACATTCTCCCGCTTCTCGAGCAAGTGGTTCAGGCGAATAAGCCGCTTTTGCTGATCGCCGATGATTTCGAGCCGGAAGTCACGAGCACTTTAATCGTGAACAAATTGCGCGGGACGTTTAACGTCGTAGCCACAAAAGCCCCCGGCTTTGGCGACAACCAAAAAGACCAGCTCGCCGATATCGCGATCATGACCGGCGCCAAGTTCTACGCCAAGGAATTGAATATGGACCTTGCCGATATTAAGCTTGAGGATCTCGGCGTCGCCAAGAAGATTATCGTCGACAAAGAAAACACGACGATTATCGACGGCGCCGGCAATCCCGAGGATGTCAAGGCTCGCGTCGAGGAAATCCGCGCTCAGGCCGATAAAGCCACGAGCGACTACGATAAGAAACGTTACAACGAGCGGTTGGCCAAGCTTGTTAACGGCGTAGCGATCATTAAAGTCGGGGCGATGACGGAGTCCGAGCTTAAAGAGAAGAAGATGCGGATCGAGGACGCCCTGAACGCCACAAAGGCCGCGGTTGAGGAAGGCATCGTTATCGGCGGCGGCTCCGTGCTCGTCGAGATTTATAACGAATTGAAACCGACCTTGAAACACGATAACGTCGATATCCAAAAAGGCATTAACATTGTTATGGAATCGCTCTTGACCCCGGTATATCAAATTGCCGAAAACGCCGGGTACGACGGCAGCGAGATCGTCGAAATGCAAAAAGCGGAAAAACCCAACATCGGCTTTAACGCCAAGACTGGCGAGTGGGTCGATATGTTTAAATCCGGCATCGTTGACCCGACCAAGGTCACGCGCAGCGCCGTATTAAACGCCGCTTCAATCTCCGCCCTCTTTATCACGACCGAGGCCGCCGTCGCGGAAGTCAAAGAGGAAAAAGAAACGCCGACCATGCCCCAAGGCATGTATTAAAAACGATAAATAAATAAGGTCTATGTCGCCTCGCTAAAAGAGACTCAACATAGACCTTTTCGTATAATAAGGCTAAGAGAAACGTCATGAATCTCTTAGCTTTTTGTTTTTTCGAAGATAATCAAGCTCGATTTGGCAGCTTCGATTAATTTGGCATATCGCCGAAGGAGAGTCTTGAATGTACACGGTGATTCTTTCGCCATGTTTTTCATTTTTGTGCTGCGACGTTTGCGGAAGAGCAGGAAAAAGCCTTCATGGATCATTGTTACAGTTACGGATTGTTCGGTTTAAAAGAGCGATATGAAACGGATGAAATCATAGCCGCCGGCGGCGCTTGGTCATTAAAACTGGAATATGCGGATGGAAACACAAGGACATCGTTCGGGGACAACGCGGGACCTTTCACAGAGTTTAACGATTGCGCGACTGCTTTTTATGATTTATGCGGGAACGGAGTAGTCGGGTTTGTTCCCAGAAGTTATTACAGTCCGCCCGATGTTTCCGTAAGTATTCGTTATGAATATAGGAATCAAAAATTCACTAATTCTGTTATCGGCCTGGCAAGGGTGAATTATAAATGGAATAAATTTGAGTCTTTGGATAATGTAATCCCAAATTCCTGGTCTACGATGAATATAAAATAGTATTTTATACCGCGAATTACGGGGATTATCCGAAATTCAAAAAGACCTCAAAGAATTACAAGGGACGTACGGTTTTAAAACTATTGGCGAACAAGAGTATTTTTGTTTATATGCCGATGGCGATAAAATCGTGTTTGATTATCGCTCATGGGCCTTGTTTTTGGATTAGGACAAAACCACGTATGATGTTTCAAAGTACAATTTAAGCGGCGATAACGCGACCCCACCGGGTCAAGTCGCGTTCAATTTGCAAATAAAATATGACTGCCAACCGCAGTCTTATTTTTAGTGATTTTTTATTTGATTATCCAATAATTAGCGCTCGTCGAATCATAATTTAGTAATATGAAAAAAAATATCCTTTATAGCGCTTTCGTTCTTGGCGTTATGTTTGCTTTTGCTTTGTTCATGCGATAGTTTCGGCAGATACGGCAGTTTTAAAACCAATTAAGGCGCCGAAGATTTGGAAGAGATTATCCTAATCAGGACCGCGCATAAAACGGAACACTCCCTGGATCCGGGAGAACACGAGGATTTCTTGACGCGATTAAACAAAATTAGGTACCAGCGTCATAATGGCATGATAAAGACCGACGACGCACATTTTATCATCCTTAAATATAGCGACGAAACGGTTAAAATCGGCCATTACCGAACAAGTTATTACGATAAGGGCCGCGATGAAAAATGTATAATCTCCCCGCGTTGGTACGGTGACGATTTCGTCGCGCTGATTGAGTCTTATTTGGAATCTTAAATTATCATTTCGCCGCGAGCAGGTCGGAAGCAACCTTGTCGGTATTGATCCCTTTAAATACCGGTTGCCGCAACCCGCCTGATTTTGTCTTCATCATATAACGGACGGTGCCGACTAGATAAGGCCTCATCCAAACGATATCTTCCCCGTACACTGAATCGACAGGCGGCGCCGGGAAAGCCGCGGCGAACTCGCGAATTATCTTCTGGTCTTTCGTCGTGTTGATTTTGGTCCTTATCCGTAACTCTCCGTTTACGTAATCGGCCAAAATCAAATCCTTGATACTCCCGTTTTCTTTCGGCGCGTACCCGCAAATAACGAGATCCTCTTCCCGGTAGACTTTAATCTTCAGCCATACGTCCCGGCGGGCGCCGGGATAATAGCGGCTGTTTTTCTCTTTCGCGACGATTCCCTCGAGGTTTTCCCGCTTCGCAAGGCCAAAAAACGCGACGCCCTTTTCCTCGATATAACGGGAGAGAACGAGGCGGTTGTTTTCCGTTATCGCGCTCTCAAGAAGCCGCTTTCTTTCAAGGAGCGGTTTTT
>DGED01000050.1:19056-19383 GCA_002385755.1 Caryophanales bacterium UBA3935
TCGGGGTAGTTCGCGGTGACGTCTTTTCCCCGTTTGTTGATCAGGACGGTTTTATCTATATCAAGGTATGCGAGGGAGCGGATGCCGTCAAGTTTCAATTCGAAGATATAATCCCCGGAATCGAAAGGCTCGCTTTCGCGAAAAAGCATCGGCGCGAAGGAGCGCGCCGCGAAAGGGTCAGGCGCGGGCGTTTGTTTCATAACGGGAGAGGCTTTCTTGGAGGGCGGTCATTAAATCAAGGGCCGGGTTAAAGTCGTCCTCCTCGCGGACGACGATTTCTTTGCCTTGGATTTTCGCGGCGATCGCCCGCTCAATCTTTTGCCGGTA
>DGED01000050.1:19583-20878 GCA_002385755.1 Caryophanales bacterium UBA3935
CGAGGCGAGCGATAATTCTTGTTCTTGCAGATCGATTTCCGGGGAAAGATACGGCGCGGGCCGGATTTCCTCGTGAAAATGCATCGTGTTAAGATACATCACCCCGTTTTTGACCCGGAGCGCGACCAAGGTTTCTTTCGCGCCCAGGACCGACCGCGCGATTCCCGCCCTGCCGTCCGCCTCCATCGCTTCTTTGAGCAGAGCGAACGCCCGCTCGGCGCCTTTCTCCGGGACGACATAATACGGGCGGTCGTAATAGACGGGGTCTATTTCCGAAAGTTGAACGAACGCCTCGATGATGATGTTTTTGTCTCGCTTTGATTTGATTTTCTCGAAATCATCGTTCGTGAAGACGACGTATTTTCCTTCCTCGTACTCGTAGCCCTTGACGATATCCTTTTGTTTTACTTCCCTGCCGTCGCAGTCTTGGCAGGTTTTTTTATACCGGACCCGGCTCATCGTGTTTTTCTCGATTAAATTGAAACCGATTTGGTTGCTTTGAACGGCGTTATGCAAGGTAATCGGGATATAAATCAGACCGAAACTAATCGCGCCCTTGAAACTGTATGCCATAATAAACCTCCGTTTTGTTTTATTATTGCCGGGAAAACAAGGTTTTATAAAATAAAAAAACCCGCGCGCGGCGGGTTATTTGTTTAATTTTTCGTAATATTTCCGGTGCATGCGGAAAAAGCGCGAATCGGTTGTGGAAAAAAAGTTATCGTCAATAGAATCGTCCGCCAAAATCCGCTCGAAATCGTAGCGGCCGTGGACTTTCCATTTGTTTAAAAAGCCGAACTTTATCGCGTCCTCCGGACACATCATCGCGCAGCGCATGCACATCGTGCACTTGCTCGCAAATTTGATTTTCCCGCTTTTAAGCTTAATGTTTTCCGTCGGGCAGTTTTTAACGCATTTTAGGCAGCGGACGCACTTTCTCGCGTCGGCTTTGATTAACTTGCCGTTTAAAGCCGCGCCGAGGTATTGAATTCGTAATAACGCGGAAAAGAGCCGGTAACGCTTTTTGTATTTTACGGTATCCGGGACGCCGCAAATGAGCTTGTCAACAAAGGACTTGCTTAGAGAGTCGGCGTATTTTACCATTGTTTTTACCGCGCCGTCGGGATAACGGAAGATGACGTTATAGGGCATGAGAAAATGCGCGTCGGACACGACGTCGTAGCCTTTTTTCTTTAAGGTTTTTCTCAAGACAAAAGAAGAGGCGGCGTTCAGGCTTAAGGGCTCTCCCGAGGTCTTAAAAATAAACGCTTTCGCGCCCGCCGCCGCGGGCAGGG
>DGED01000064.1:0-338 GCA_002385755.1 Caryophanales bacterium UBA3935
TGATAGTCAATTACTGAAGGAAGTAAATGATTGCGGGTATAATTACAAGAACTATCTTCAAATTGGAGCGATATCAAAACAGGATAAAGTTCTCATTCCTGTTTTACTGAAACACTTAAAACTGCTTAAGTCACCGCAATGGAAGCAGTATGTTGTCAGATCGTTAGGCGTAAGGGGTTTTTATGACGCGACCGAAACTTTGCTTGAAGAATTCCACTCCAGCGACGATAACTCATACAAGTGGGCTATTGGATTGACGATCTATAACATCATGGATAAACGATATGAGGATGAATACATAAAAATCATTAATGACAAAAAGAATGGGACATCCCGGC
>DGED01000064.1:564-19674 GCA_002385755.1 Caryophanales bacterium UBA3935
AGCCATGAAATATTACAAAAACAAAGATTTAATCCCCTATATAGAACCATTTTTGAATCATGAAAAAACCTGGATTCGCCGTGAAGCAAAGAAGGCTATCAGCAAGTTGGAAAAGTAAAACCCGGGCTTAATAATCTAGTATGATACTCCTAATGTAGACAGCGAATGAATATAAAATGGAGATTTCAATAATTCTATTGATATATTAGGTGAGTAAGCATAGGGGCTGAATGGGATTGCAAAAGCAAACCGACCCGTTCTGATGGGACAGTAAAGATTTCATATGAGGCAGAAATACTTATAAATCGAGGATATTATTATCGTATTTCTAGTATCGAATCTAAATATGATTTGATTATCATGACTGAAGAAGTTATTGAAAAGAAAGGAGGACTGATTTCATGGCAAAGACAATTGGAGAATTATTTGCAAACAGACCAACTGACAAGGATCATATTATTTATTTGTATAAAAGGGGACATACGGCAAAAGAAATCCGACATTTTCTTGGGCGTTATTATGATGGTAACCCCGATTATCGTCTTCCAACGATTGATGAAATAAACCAAATAATCAAACAAAATTCAAAGGCCTAACAACTAGGCCTTTTTTCATTGCCATAAGTTCACCCTCTCCTTTCCTACTAGGGTCGGCATCGCCGGCTTTTTTCATGCCTATTACGCAATTCCGGCGGCCATAAGATGTTTGTTCCATTTCGCCTTCATTCTGCTAATCGATTTAAGACAATCTAATCATTACTTTCAATTAAATCACATCTCAATATGTTATAAAAGACCCCTTTGCCGGACAAGCGTGATGTTATCTTTCATGAACAATAGCGTCAAACAATTTTTCGTGCGCCGAAAAGCGCTCCCTTATCAAATCGATATAATTATCGGATAATATGAATTTCTTAAACTCGTCATAAGGAAGATACCGATAATCTATGGTTTCGCCTTCTTGCAGGCGGATTATTGTTTTTTCTTTATTTATGAACACGATAAAACACTTGCATATCACTGGAATGTCCTTATATAAATAAGAGTATACAAAATGCAAATCGGATTCTTTTACTTCTATGCCCGTTTCTTCCTTTAGTTCCCTTATCGCGCCTTCTTCGGGCGTTTCGCCTTTTATAATGGAACCTCCGGGTATTTCCCATTTTAATCCCCATGGCTTGTCCGGATGTCTTTTCGTTATCAAAACCTCATTATTTTCCGTTATCGGGTAAATTTCAACCACGATATGAAAAACGCCTTTTTTGATGGGTTTACCCCTTACAAGTTCGAATCCCAGGGGATTGCCGTCCTTGTCATAGGCGTCCCATATTTCTTGTGACATATTCCATATCCTTTCAAATTGTTTTTATTCTGTTAATAGTATCACAAAACATTGATTAAATAAACACTTTTAGTCAGTTTCTTATAAATTCCAAAAAAAATAAAAACAACTATTCCTTTTGGATTATCCAATAAAGGAATAGCCTGTGAATCAATCAATCATTGGCTTTGATATGGTCATACACTCTTATTTCTTTAAATCAAAATAATGTCCGTCTCTTGACTTGTTATAATAATAGAAAGAATGAGGCCTTTCCACAATCATATCTAAGAATGCGAATAAACCCAAGACCGCTGGATTATCATTTAACGTGTAATTATCAATGATTTCATCATCAAGTTCCAATTTTGAAACATTAAGAAGTTTAAAATCAATCAGCAAATCTATGATTTCCTTTGCTCTTTCAAGAGGAATTGATAGTTCCTTGACAAATAGATTCGCGGTGAAACTGTTGTTAACGCGGGAATTGATCAGAATCAAGGCATTGAAGAAATCGTCATTGCTTAATTCTTTTAGGAAGGAAAGCATCTTTTCCTTATTTTTCAGGAAAGCATTATAGTTTTTGTTTTCAAGCCTTGGAAACAAGGCAAAAAAGGGTTTTTCCTTGTTAAGTTGATTTAACGCGATGCCTTCTTTTGATAAGACTTGAGAAGCGCATTTTTCTTCCATTACTTTAACATCATATGGTTTAATATCGACAAGACCATTCAGGCCTACTTCAATATAGTAACACAGCGAAAACGCCTAGGCAAAACGCTCTTCATTGCTCGGTAAACTACCCAGGTATATGGCTACTCTTTGTTCAATGTTTTTGCAATCATTGACCGGTAGACCAAACAACTCGTCGGTAGTCACATTGAAATATTTCGCGATTCTCGGTATCAGTTCGATATCCGGGTATCCTCCGGATTCCCATTTTGATACCGCCTGGGTTGACACTTGTAGGAACGGCAGTTCAAACTTATCTTAGCAACTATAGCCTAGGTAGAAAGATTGAAATTACCTTTTGCACAATTTTTATCATTTATTGTGCACAAAGCCTCGATTACTTATTTTTGCAGTTTTGTATATATTCTAATATTACCATTCTTTGATCAATTCATAAAGATAATTATTTTTATATATTTTTTCCTTGCCAACTCTTTCTGACAGCAATATGCCTACTTGCTCTAATTCGTTTAAATACTTGCTTGCAGTATTTCTTGATATAGATAAATTATTCCTTAAGTATACATTTTTTGTATAAAAATCATAAAACAAATATTCCAATAATTCTTCTGAGTAGATTTTAGGGCATTTATTTTTTATCATTTCTCTACAATGACTCATACTCTCTCTAAACTTATTAATAAAATTCAAAGTAAATAATGCGGTTTTTTCAACTCCGTTAATCATGTAGAGCAAATAATCTTTAATATATTTTTCATCTAATCTCATGTTATGCAAACATTCATAATATTGTTCTTTGGTGGAATTGATATATTTAGACAAATACAAAATAGGTAATGATAATTTATCTTGTAATACCAAATATAAAACATTTAGTATTCTTCCTGTTCTACCATTCCCATCATGAAATGGATGGATTGATTCAAACTGATAATGAATCATAGACATTTTAATAAGTGGATCTATATCTTCTATTTCATTATCATTAATATATTTCTCGAGATTACACAAGTATTCCCGAATCTCTCGTTCACTTTGTGGTGGATTATGAAGAATCTCTTTTGTTCTAGTACTCATAATGACAGTTCCGGGAATCTTTCTAATACCACCTACATTAGGTTCTATAATATGATGAATATCCTCAAGCATCTTAGTACTAATGAATCCATTTTTTTTAACCTCATTATATCCATATAAAACCGCTTGCCTATAGTTCACAACTTCTTTTGAAGCAGGGTTTTGCTTGTTTAAAGTGATTTCTTTAAATATATCATCAAATGTAGTTACTATATTTTCTATTTCACTGGATTCCTTTGCTTCACCCAAAATAACAGCATTTAAAACAAGTCATCGCAAATGGTTATTCATTTGATGAACCATCAAGTGTTGTAAAAGCAAGAAAAGACTATATGAAGGGAAACAACACAGTGATTACGTTCTATGAAGAATGTATGCAAGAGCGTCCTAACCTAAAGATTAAAGATAATTGTACAACAGGAAAAGTTTATAATGTCTATAAAGCTTGGTGCATGGATAACAACCATGGCTATGCTAAAACAGCTAAGGAGTTTAGGGATGAACTTGCTTCTTTCCTAAATGCATCTCATGCTGATTTAATTACCAGAAGAAATGGTGGTAGCTATTATAGTAGATATACTTTGACTGATGAAGCGAAAGAAAACTACAAAAAAGTATATGGTTATGACGATATAGCACTATTTTCATGACTTTGATGACAGACTTGGTATCATAGTTTTTGAACTCAGCTACCAAATAAAGGTCACAATTATAATGCTTATAAAAGTTTAATGACTTTTGTAGCTAAGTTTCAAACTTCTTGAAAAAAAATATAAAAGTATAAATATAATTATAAAACCATGTGTAGTTATAGTAACTATTAAACAAACTCAACAAGATAGCTACAAAAACCACAAAACGTTAAAGACCTTGATTTTATTGGGTTAAATTTGTAGCTTAACTAAAAAACGCTGTCATCTACTCTGCTATCAAAGTAACAAAGAAAGGAGGAATAAACATGAGAGATTATGTACTTATACCTGATGCATATAACTTACTTTGTCCTATACCATATAGCGATAATGTACTGTTAAATGATTCTTATCAATATTACCTTGTGGAAAAAGGTAACGTCTATGAACTAGTTAATAAAAACCCATACGATTCAATCACTGATCATAAAGTCAGATGTCCGAAATGTATGGCACAATTAGTCAAGATTTCAACTAATAAATACTACTGTATTTTTTGTTCTGAAGGGAGGTAGGTATATTGAAACAAATTAAAAGTGGTCTTGACCTTAATAATTTTGAGGTGATTGACCTAATTCTAAAGAAGTATCCAGTAATCTTTATGAAGGATAAACGACCAGAAAGTAAATTAAAATGGTGTATCCAATATAAAGGTAGTGGTCACTACTTTGAAACTTACAATGAACTATTAGATTATTATAATCAGAATTTGAGGAGGAAACATTAATGAAAACAACTACAATTTACAATCATGCTTTTTGGAACGCAATGAGAGGTAAAAAAGGAGCCTATAATGATATGAATGAAGGTAAAGAATCAGATGGCTATATCGTTCCAACAGAGTTTAATGAAAAGTATCAAAAAGCCTTAGAGAAAGAAAATCTATTCAGACGATTAGCCACTGTGGTTCATACAACATCCAAAGATGGAACAATCCACGCTGTGGCATCAACTGGTGTAGCTGAATGGGTTAATGAATCAGTAGCATTCCCAGAGAGTGCCGATACGTTCAGACAGTTCCCTGTCAGCTCTTACAAGTTAGCCAGCTTATCTAAAATTAAAGAGCACTTTGTGAAGGATAATGACTTCAACCTGGAAGGTTATCTTGAAAATGAGTTCGTTCGTAGGTTTGGTAGAAGCAAAGAGAGTGCCTTTATTAACGGAGATGGTATCAATGAACCTGCAGGCATTTTAAACGCCACACGTGGCGGGGAAATCGGGGTTACAGCCGAAGGATCAACAGTCCTAACCTATGATGAAGTGATCAAGCTATACTTCTCACTAAAGCCAGAACATAGAAGAAACGCAATGTGGTTAATGAATGATGAAACTGCCTTTAAGCTTAGAACCTTAAAGGATGATCGAGGTAACTATCTATGGAATCAAGCAGATAACACCATCTTAGGAAAACCTGTTGAGTATTCCAACTATATGCCATATATGGTAAGTGGTGAAATCCCTATCGCCTTTGGTGATTTTAGTTACTATTGGATTATCGAACGTCAACCACTTACGATTAATGTTCTAAGTGAAATATACCTTATTAAAGGTGAAATTGGGTTCAGTGGATGTGAAAGATTAGATGGTAGACTTATCCTTCCAGAAGCCGTAAAACTCCTGAAAATGGCTTAATATTGACTCCCGCTTGGGGTAAGGGGGGGGAATTATCTCCACAACTTTATTAAAGAGCAACGGGCGGGGGGCTTCACGCAAAAAGTCACGGTTTCAAACAGGGTATAAAGAAAGGAAGACGGCAATTACTGCTATCTTCCTTTTCTAAATTTTTATTACAATTAAATATAATTTCAGTATAACAATCCAGCTAGTCTAACATATATTTTTAAACTGTAGCTGCAATTATTATAATCATTAGAATCCAAAAACATAATGAACCAATTGATAAGCCTAACCCGATTTTAGATCTTTCTCTATATTGATTCTTTGTGTCATTGATACCAATCAAACTAGTAATCAAACCTACAATTGAACCAATAAAAACTAAAGGATAAAACCCTAATGAACCAAATACCACCGAAATTGTAGCTAAAGCTTGTCCTTGATTAGATGATGTTCCATTATTAATAGTATTAATCAATTGACCACAAGATAAGCAAACATCTGCATTTTCCTTTAGTTCATTACCACAATTAGAACAAAATTTACTCATAATTAACCTCCATATTTATTATCTCTTTCCTTATTTTAACATATTTTAAATGTAACTGTCAATATTCAAGTGATACTTATATTTTTATTTATGAATTACAGTATTTGTGCTAAATAATAAGTAATTATGGTTTTACAATTTATTATATTCATTCTTTCAATAACCTCAAAAACTAATTAACTCTTCCTTTAGTTTTCCATGTTTAAAGGCAGCATTTCCAGATAAGTTTCTCATTAAAAATTTTCTTAATCCTTTATACTCGTCTCCTATAAAGCCAAGTCTTAATAGAAAACACCTAAAGTCATATTTTTCATTCTCACTTTTCTTTGCTGTGGATGTAACCCTATTTCGATCTATAGCCATTTTGCATAAGGCTTCAGTAAACTGTAAGTAATAGTTTACCTCACCACTGTCATCCGTCTTTGGATACCATGGAAACCTAACCTTCACATCATTTTCAATAATTCGCAAATCAAATGTACCAATAGCTTTACAGATTAGTTCACCTTTAGCAAATACTATCTTATGTAGATTTTCTAATGCCTTATCAGAAAACATTTCTCTTGGCATTGCTACTTCGAAACCATCAAATGCATTTTCACCATAGTTTGTGGGAATAAACCCTTTCTCCTCAAGCTTTGCGACCAAACTGTGTATTTCTGCAGGAGTCATGCTTTCATTTATTAAAAGCGATCCTTCTTTATCAACATTAGGCATAGTATTAATGATACCATTTAATTCGCCAAGTTTACTATTAGCTGTATTTAACGCTTTATAAATGTCAATATCATCATAGTTTAATCCAAACGGTAAATAGCGCATATTATCACCTTCATGCACAAATTTTATGTGCGCAAAGTCAATATGTGCACAAAAAACATTCTAACTAAACTATATTCATCTTTTTTTATTTTATTATATCTAAAAGTCTTTAAAATAATAATATCAGGTTTATAGGCATAATTATGAAAGTATCCCATATCAACCTCTTTTATCACATGTTGATTAGTTTATATCACAACCATTTTATCAAACAAAGCCAAATAATACAAATTTTCTATAAAAAGAAAAAGCCTCATAATAGAGACTCGTGTTAAATATTTTTCATAATGACCGATTCGATAACATCGGCGACGTCCTCGCAGGCGTCACAACAATTTTCAAACTGCAAGAGGACCTTATCCCAGATAATCAATTCTATCGGATCGACCGTATCAACATAGAGTTTCCTGACGGCTTCCGTATAAAGGCGGTCGGCCTTTTCCTCAAGATTATTAACCTCGACGATATAATCTCTTAATTTTGTTGATTTCTTAAAATCATGAAACTCATCAAACGCCTTTACCAAAGCTTTACAACTGTCGATAACGATTCTCGAGAACTCGACGAGTTCCGGTCTCAACTTCTTCACGTTATACATGTAGAAACACAACAAAACGTCCTCAATAGCGTCGGTAACGTTGTCAATCGTTTGGCAGATCGCGATGATGTCTTCTCTTTCAATCGGCGTAATAAATTCCCTGATTAATTTAAAGATGACGGTGTGATTCGCGGTATCGGCCTGATGTTCGATTTCATGCATATTATTCAATTCTTCTTTAATGTCGCGGTTGTCATAATCAAGAATGATTTCGTTTAAAAGCTCGGCTTCCCGCAAAGAATACTTTGCTAGCTCGGAAAAAGAAACAAAATAATAATTTTTTTTCAGTTTCGACATTTCCTTATTTTCCTTTCTCTAAAAGATCAAAATAAATAATTTCGCCATCCCGTAGCCGATAAGCCCGCATCCGGGAAAAGTCAATAGCCAGGTCATCACTAAATCGCCAACGACGTTCCACTTGACCGAGGAGAATCTTTTCGCGGAGCCGACGCCCATTATCGACGTCGTTTTCATGTGCGTGGTGCTCACAGGGATTCCCCACACCGACGAAAGCAAAAGACAACCCGAGGCCGCGAGATCGGACGCGAAGCCTTGATATTGTTCAAGGCGGACCATGTCCATCCCGACTTTCTTAATGATTCGATACCCGCCGATTGAGGTTCCCAAAGCCATCACTGCGGAGCTTAAGATCATCAGCCAAACGGGAATAAAGAATTCCGTAACCTGGTACTGTCCCTGGGACAGGAACACGCCGAGCATGAAAACGCCCATAAATTTCTGACCGTCCTGAGCTCCGTGCATGAAAGCCATCGCGGACGCGCTGACGATTTGTCCCTTTCTAAAGAAATTTTGCGCTTTGCTGCGGCGGACGTTTTTAAAGATTTTCTCCAATAGTTTTACAAAAAGCCAGCCCGAACCAAACCCTAAAACCGTCGAAAGGCCGATGCCGTAAAGCACTTTGACCCATTCGGAGGGATTGATGCCGGAAAATCCGTTTTGCAGGGCGATTGCCGCGCCGGAGATACCGGCGATCAAGGCGTGGCTTTCGCTTGTCGGGATTCCGAAAAACCAGGCAAGAGTCGCCCAAATAACGATTCCAATCATCGCCGCCGATAGCGCGGTTATCGCCAGTTTCGCGTCGCCGCCAAAATCGACCATATTATAAATGGTCGCCGCGACCTTGGCGTTAAACATCGTCATGATGAAAACACCGAGAAAATTAAAGAAGGTTGCCAAAATAATCGCGTTCCGCGGGGTAATGGCTTTTGTAGATACGCATGTGGCGATCGCGTTGGGGGCGTCCGTCCAACCGTTTATCAAAATAACGGCCAGAATCAGGAGAACCGTGACTAAGGCGATTGGATTGGAAATCACATGTTCAACAAACTCGAAAAAATCAATTGACTGCATAAGCTTCCTTTTTCATATTGTTTTTTCCAAAACATCATATCCGATTATAATTATTGTTTAATTTAATCCCGTGGATATGCAATAAAAACGTATAACTTGTATGCGAACAAAAAAACCAAGTAAAATTATATCATAAATCAATATTTTTGCCAATGTGTAAAGATAATGATAACGGTTTTTTGTCATAATTTGGCTGTGATTATATGTATTTGCTTCCTTCCCTGACGCTCAGTCTAGCGAGCCGGCCTCGGTATCTATCGAGAAAATCACGCACCCAAACGGGATTCGTTTTGCTGTATTCGCGCAAACTCCAACCGATCGCCTTGTTTATGAAAAATTCATCGCTTCCCAAATTATTGCGGATAATCTCTTCCAATAAGGCGGTGTCGGTTTTGTCCTTCCGCTTGCGTTGATGATTGATGGCGATGCGCCGCAACCAAATATTATCGTCACGGCTCCAAGAAAGAAGGATCTCGTCTACCCGCCGGTCGCGAAAAGCGATATCGCCGATAATGGTATCCAAACTATCAACCGTGTCCCACCACGATTTTGTAACGGCCAAGCGTTTTAAGCGATCGATGTCATCGATCGTCAAGCGGGCGCGGATTCTATCCAAATAAGAAAGCGCCACGTACTGCAACTCCCTGCGCGGGTCTTCCCAACAGGAAAAAACAAAATTCCAGTCGACATCCTTTTGCTTACTCATTTCCATAAGAATCGGGGCGATTATTTCCCGCCGTTCGGGTGTTTTTATGCCATAAAAAAGAAACTGGTTGCGCATGTAGGCGGCCATTTCTTTCGCCCGGCGCGGGTTTTCTCTTTTCTTAAATTCTCCGACAATCACTTGATACATTTTTAGATCTCCGTTTCTTTTATTTTTTATCCGCAATATCGAATAAATTCATGTATATTCTACCCTTTTTTTATTATCAATTCAACATCCTTCTTGTGAAATAAAAAAAACACTAAAAACTTTAACAGCATTTTAGTGTTTTTTCGTCAATGTTTTATAACTCTTCTATCATCATGATATCAATGCTTAAACCGAAATAAGTGGAAACAGACACTTCATCGGGGCTTAACCCGATTATCGTCGTTTTGGAATATTCCTTTTGCTCATCAACAAAATCAGCAATCGTTTTGTCGGAAATATTCCACAGCCATAAAGGCGGCGCGATATCGATAACGCCAAATCGGACTTCTTCAAAATCATCCATTCGCGATAATATGTCGGCGACATGCATAACGTTAAAATACCCGGGTTCCGTTAATTCTAAATATAAATCATTAAAGCCTTTGCTCACGGAAGTAAAATCCAGATAAGGAAAATCATTAACGGTATAAGTTTTTTCTCGATCAAGGTTTGCCGGTCTTACTTTTAAGCCTTCATATCCTAAACGGAGGATGATAATATTTACAATCGCCCGTGACTTCGATTACCAACTCTTCCCCACCCTTAATCGTTTTGGTCCGGGCAAATAAATCGCGGTTATCATAACTCTCAAAAGCTCACTTCTCATTGTCCCCCTTCATTAATATCATATGCGGGCACAAAGGAAAAAAAACACCATGTTTCAATCATAAGTTTACATATTCTAAATTTTAACGTATTTTTCCTTCATAAACATTTTACCAAACATAACCAATTTTTTTTGATGGAAAAGTAAAAAAACCATACCGCTTCGGTATGGCGTTTTTCGAATGGTGACCCGTACGGGATTCGAACCCGTGAATGTAGCCTTGAGAGGGCTATGAGTTAACCGCTTCTCCAACGGGCCTTTTCACAACTATTATACTAAATATCGATAAAAAATACAATATGGAATTATAAGAACTTCTCGATTGCTTATTTAGTGAAAACACTTACTTTAAACCAACCTTGAACAAACAAAAAAATTATGGTAATATATTATATGGAATAACAAAATCTGTCAATAATTTTTAAAATAATTATACAGAAAGAGGGTAAAGAATGAAAGAAACCATGAAGGCCTTGGTTTATCACGGTCCGGGTAAAATTTCGCTCGACGAAGTGCCCGTTCCCAAAATCATTGAGCCGGATGACGCGATTGTCCGCGTCACGACTTCCACGATCTGTGGAACCGACATTCACATTTGGCATGGCGGTTTGCCGGAAGTAACGCCGCCCAGGATTCTCGGTCATGAGTTTTGCGGCGAGATAGTCGAGGCGGGGCCGGCCGTCAGAAACGTTAAAGTCGGGGATCGCTGCGCCATATCATGCGTTACCCAATGCGGCGAGTGTTTTTATTGCCGGACGCAAACATATTCGCATTGCGATACCGGGAGTTGGATTTTTGGTTACATGATTGACGGCTGCCAAGCCGAATACGTCCGCGTCCCCCACGCCAATCTGGGGTGTTACGTTATTCCCGATAATCTAACCGACGAGGACGTGCTGCTTGTCGGCGATATTCTATCCACCGGTTACATGGGAGTCGAAAACGCGCGCATCCAACCCGGCGATGTCGTCGCCGTAATGGGTAGCGGTCCCGTCGGAATGTGCGCGATGGCGACCGCGAGGTTATGGGGACCGTCCCGAATCATAGCGGTCGACACGATTCAATCGCGGCTTGACTTTGCCGTGAAGAACGGCTGGGCCGATGTCGGGCTCAATCCCAATGATTGCGATATCATTGAAGAAATCAAGAAATTGAGCCACGGCCGCGGCGCCGACGCTTGCATCGAGGCAGTAGGCGTGACGCCGACGATGAAATACGCCTTAGACGCGGTCCGTCCCGGAGGCAACGTATCCGTCATCGGCGTTTTCGAAAAACCGTTCGAACTGGAAATGAACAAATTATGGATCAAAAACATCAACATCAGCATGGGGCTTGTCAACGCCAACCGCATCCCCCAATTAATCGATTTAATCGCCGCGGGAAAAATCAACATGAAGCCGCTTATCACTCACCGCGCGCCGCTTGATGACATCTTAACAGGCTACGACGTTTTCGGCGGTAAAAAAGACAATTGCATCAAATGGGTAATCAACTATTAATAAAACAACAGCGCATGAGCGCCGACATTATCGGCGCTCATTTTTTTATACGCGCGTAAAAAAACTACTTTTTCAGTTTATCCTGAAAAAGTAGTTTGCATGTCTCGAATCATTTTTAATCATAAGTGATGGCGTCAACCGTTTTACGGTCTAATTTTTTAATTACCGCCGTCATCAACCGGATCGCGTTCTCATAATCATCCTTATGAACAATCGACGTATGAGAATGAATATACCTGGTGGCGATGCAGAATGACATCGCCGGGACGCCGCTATGCGTCAGGTGCACGGCGCCGGCGTCGGTGCCGCCGCGACGGAGATAATCAAGCTGGTAAGGGATGTTTTCCTCTTTCGCGATTTCAATGACCTTCTCGCGCAGGGCGACATGACCAATGAGCGCGCCGTCATAGACCAGAAGGCACGGTCCGGCTCCGAGTTTTATCGACATATCGGTTCCCGGGGTATCCTTGGCGATTCCCACGTCAATCGCGAAACAAATGTCCGGTTCGATCGCGTATCCGGAGGTGCGGGCGCCTCGCAGGCCGACCTCTTCCTGCACGGTACCGACGCCGTAGGCGATATTCGGATGAGTCTCGTCCTTAAGACGCTTGAACACCTCGAGAACGATCGCGCAGCCCAAGCGGTTATCCAATGCCTTGCCGAGAAGATAATCGGGGTTGGCAAGCGGGCGGAAAGCAATCTTCGGGCAAATCATGTCGCCGACACGGATTCCCAAGTTTTCCGCTTCCTCTTTGTTTTTAACGCCGATATCAAGAAACATATCGTCAATTGTCGCAGCGGCCTTCGCTTCCTCGGGTTTTAAAAGATGCGGCGGTTTCGACCCGATCACGCCCTCGTAGGTTTTCCCCTCGACGGTCGTTACCGTGTATTGCTGGGCAAGCATTACCTGGCTCCACCAGCCGCCGATTGTCTGAAACTTCAAAAATCCCTCGTCGGTAATTTTAGTCACGATCATTCCGATCTCGTCCATATGACCGGCGAGCATGATTTTCGGGCCGGCCGGGTCGCCCGTCTTCCGGGCGATGATCGAACCCAACCCGTCATACGAAATCTCTTCTTTGGACACGACTTCCAAGAATTCGCGCTCCATAAATTTGCGCACGTTTTTCTCGTGGCCGCCGATGCCGTCAATCTCGCAAAGTTCCTTAAGGAGTTGTGCTTCTTTAGTCAATTTCACGCCCTGATTTCATCGCCTTTCTCTTCTTCGGGAATTATGACCTCTTCCTTCTTCGGCAAAGGATCCTCTTTCCTATCTTCTTCTTCGATTACTTCTTCTTTTTCCTTCTTTTTCTTTACTCTTCGCGTTTCTTCTTTCGCAAGCCATTCGTAACGGTAATTCTTATAGTTCTTATACCCGTCAAAAGCGATGACCAGCGCGCTTAAAATGGAGAAAATCAACAATATCCAGGCCAAGTTTTTCTGATTAAAGAAATCGGTAAAAACGATAATCGGCCCCAAGGTGATCACGCCGATATGGGTCGCGAACTGCGCGTAATCGGTCGATTCCTTCCGCAAAACCGTGGCGAAGAAATAAAGAACGCCGCGCAGCCAGAGAATGCCGCCGACAGAATAGCGCAAGAGGCTTTGGGAAGCATCGTCTTTCCCGCCCTCGAGAACCAAAAGGATTCCGACCACGACATTAAGCAAAATCTCAACAAGATAAATTGACATCATCAACCTGTCTTTAGTCGTCTTAAGCAGCGGATATAACCTGAACAAGCCGAATATAATCAAGGCGATGCCGGCGATATACAGGAAAATATCCGGGGTGACTACAACAACGATACCGACGGCCAAAAGGATGGCGGCGCCGATCCATTCAAAAACAAATAGATATTTTTTGAAGAAGTTTTTCATGATGCCTCCTACATTCTTTCTTTTACGCTAACTCCGATTAAATCTAAGCCGTTCTTCAAAACCGTCCGGACCGCATCCATTAACGTCATCTTTTCCGCCGTCTCCAGCGGGTCGTCTGTGATAATCTTTTCGCTATTATAGAAACTGTGCAAACCGGAGGCTAATAACAACAAATATTGAGCTATCTTATGCGGCAATCTTTTTCCCGCCGCTTCCTCGACATATAAGGGGTACACGGCAAGTCCGAGAAGCAAATCCTTCGCTTTCGCGACGTCCAAAACCTTAAATTCTTTAACCGGCTCGTACGTCAAACCCTGCTCGGTTAATACCCGGAAAAGCGAACAAATCCGGGCGTAGGCGTACTGGACGTAATAAACCGGGTTTTCGTTTGACTTTTTCACCGCGAGATCAAGATCAAGATCAATGTGCGTGCTGAGCGCTTTCTCGACGTACATAAAACGCAAGGCGTCGCTACCGACCTCGTCGATCAAATCGCGCAGCGTGATCGCCTTCCCGCTGCGTTTGCTCATTTTTACTTCCTCGCCGCCTTGGATGACGCGCACCATCTGCAAAATCTCAATATGAATATTTTCCGTATCGTATCCGAGTAGTTCTAAGGCAATCTTCAAGGGAAGAATATGACCGTGATGGTCGGCGCCCAAAACATCAATCAAGTAATTATACCCGCGGTTGATTTTATTGGCGTGATAAGCGATGTCGGGAGTGATATAAGTAAAGTTTTTATCGCTTTTCACGATGACCCGGTCCTTATCGTCACCGCGCAAGGTAGTTTTTAGCCAAAGCGCGCCGTCGGCTTCGTAAACGTAATCTTTGGCCTTATAATAATCAACTACTCTTTGCACTTCGCCGCTGTCATAAAGGCTTTTCTCGCTGAACCATACGTCAAACTCGACGTTAAACTCCCGCAGGTCCCGCTTCAAGCCGTCAAGCAAATATTCGAGCCCGAAAGAGCGGATATCGTCGTACCACTCGTTATGAAGATAATAATCGCCTTTTTCTTCTTTGATTAGTTTGGCAATCTCGATAATCTCCAGGCCGTAATAGCCGTCCGGGCCCAATTCGCACGGAAGCCCGAAAAGTTCCTTGTATCGCTCGTAGATGGAAAGGGCGAGGTTATGAACCTGGTTGCCGGCGTCGTTAACGTAATGTTCCGTCGCGACCTCATAACCCGCCTTGCGCATAACGCGCGCCAGGGAATCGCCGTAAGCGGCGCCGCGGCCGTGTCCGATATGGAGATATCCGGTCGGGTTGGCGCTCACGAATTCCAGGTTTACCTTCACGCCGCGACCGATATCGCTTGCGCCGAAGTCTTCCTTTTCATTTAGAATCTGGAAAACTACCCGGGAAAGATACCGACGGTCAAGGTAAAAATTAATAAAACCGGCGCCGGCCACTTCGACTTTCTCGAGATTCAGCTTCCGACAATCAAGTCTTTCGACGATCTTCGCGGCTAACGCCCTCGGGTTTTTCCGCGCCCGTTTTGCAAGGCGCATCGCCAAGTTCGTCGAGAAATCGCCGAAAGCGGGATCCTTCGGCGTCTCGATTTCAATCGCCGGGATATCTTCAATCTCGTAATCGGCGATGATCGTTTTTAATTCTTCTTTTATCGTTGTTAATATTCTTCTAATCAATGCAATCACCGTAAATTCTTCAATGTTAATTTTCCCAAAAACGCGGATAAAATACGGCGCAAACCGTTTTAAAAATTATATCACAATCTTGAATAATTGTTAAGCATTATGTATAAATAATGTGAAATTGTTCCGGCGGAGAGCGGTTAAATCGACAATGATTCCAAAAAGAATATTTTGGATCCCCGCCGTTTGGTTAGCGTTAGCTTTCTCGCCCCAAATTAAATCGACAAATTCCGGGTAATCGATAAACGGGTTGCGGTTATTTTGGTAAGAATAGATTACCTCGTTCCGGTTCCGCTCGAAATCATCGACCGGGTCTTCCTTATGCCAGATAAGAAGAACGGAAAGTTTGCCGTGATAAGGCTCCGAACCGTTCCCGACGCAATCGTTTAATTCCAAATCTGGCTCGCCGCTCTCGCCTTCATAACGCGTCGCCATATAGAAAAGGATCCTGGCGACGTCGCCCTTAACCTCGTCGCGCGGCTCGAATGAGTTGCTGTCGCTATAATTAAACGAAGAACCCGGCGCGTAACCGCGTCCGGGGCTTACCAAAGTGCCGCCTTCGTCGAAATCCTTGTTTCCGCGTATGCTGTTGACTTGCGAGTCCGTCGGCCGCAGATTATGAATATCGCTTCCGGCCGGACGGCTCGTGCTGAAGTTGCCGTGAGATTTTGCCCAAACGTGTTCCTTATTCCAAACTTTGTCATTGTAAGAAATTTTCGGCTCGCTCCTGCCGGTGTAAAACAAAATCACGTTGTCCGGGTTTTCCGGATCCTCGTCCGTCTCCATAAGCTTTTCGGTGGTGCTTGTATAATCGTATTCGTAATGATCTTTGATAATATTGTGCAGGAACGCCTTCAGTTCCGCGCCCGTAAGCCCCTCCGCGCCCCGATAATATTCCGATAGCGTCTGTTCAATTTTCTTAACCGTGATCAAAAAGACGGCTTCGTCCGTCAAACCGCGGTATTCGAGACTCACGGTAACCGTGACGAACTCGTCCTTAACGCCGCGCGTTACCGCGCCCTCGTTATCAATTACCGCCGGATTATCGCTCTCCCAAGATAATAGGACCTCCCCGACTTCCAACGGGAAATACAAATTCTCGGTAACGTTATCGAGATCAACGCCCGAAAGAAGGCTTTCCTTTACGGATTGTAACCATTCCCAATCGTCGACCTGAGTATCCCGCGCCTTTACTTTCAATGTGAAAGTTTTAGTCGCTTTAGCGCGGTTATAGGTGAGGGTTGCCTTAAGCGAAACCATCCGGTCATCATCCGCCCGAAACACGCGGCCTTCGTTGGTCACGACCGCGGGATCGCCGCTTTCCCACTTGATCGCCACGCCGGAAACAAGTTTCGGCAAATCCAAATCCTCGGTCACTTCGTCGAGGTTTTCGTTTTGTAAAAGATTCGCGAGAACCGCCTGAACCAACGCGTTATCGGCGGTGTCATCGGCCAAAACGGTAAAAACAAAAGTTTTCTCGCCCATTGCCGAGCGATAGCTAAGTTTTACGGTCACGCTCACGGTAACGTCTGCCGCGCGGCGATAAACTATCCCCGCGTTATCGATTGTCTCCGGGTCGTCGCTTTGCCATTCCAGCCGCACCCCGTCGATTTCCGTCGGGAAATCAAGATCGGATACGACGTTATCTTTATCAATCCCGGCAAAGAGCCCGTCGCGAACGGCGATTAGTTTATCCATATCGTCTCTATCATAGGCCGCGACGGTAACTTTAAATATTTTATTGTCATTTAAGCCGTTATAAGAAAGATAGGCGTAAAGATCGACCTCGACCGCCGCGGCAAGCGGGTAAATCTTGCCGGTATTGTCGAGAACGTCGGGTTTCGAGCTGACCCAGGAAATTGCGACGCCGCTTACTTCTTCCGGCAAAACCAAATCGGAGCGCAAAGGCGCAGACGTTTGCCCGCGTAAAAGTCGCCTTTTCACATATTCGATCCTCTCCGCGGCCGAGCGCGATAGACCGACCACGGTCAAGGTATATTTTTTATTATCCGATAAATTCTCATAACTGAAATAAGCGTAAAGATCAACGGTGACGTCTTCTTCCTGCCGGAATACCTCTCCCTCGGAGGTAACAACGTCCGGGTCGCCGCTGACCCACGTAATGGCGACGCCTTCGATTTCCGAAGGTAGGATTAAATCGTCGGTCACCGCCTGCAAATTAATGCCAGCAAACACTTTGCCGGCAGCGATTTCAATCGGGTTTTTCGTTTTACAGCCAATTAAAATAATAAACAACGCAAAATAAAAAAAAGTTTTTATAATTCTTCTCATCATCTATTCACCTTCATTTATTATACCATAAAACAAGGGAAAATTGTGTAAAAATATATTATTTTGTCATTAAAAATTTGTTATTCATATTTATTTTTTTCCTGATAAGCATAAATTTAAAAAACAAGGATTTTCCCGGCAGGCGACGGCGCGATAAAACTGAAATTTTTTATAAGGGTAATTTATTATATTGGTCAATGCTTTCTCATATTTATGGTATAATACATATAACAAGGTGATGACCATGCGAAAAATTTTAGGCCTGATATTGGAGCTTAACCCTTTCCATAACGGCCACGCATATTTTCTTAAAGAAGCGTCCGCAAGGGCGGCTCCCGATCTCACGGTCGCCGTCGTCTCGGGGAATTACACGATGCGCGGCGATCTTTCCGTGATCGATAAATTCGCGAAAACGAAGCTTCTGCTTAAAGCGAGCGTCGACATCATTCTCGAGTTGCCGTTTGTTTCCGCGGTCAACAGCGCCGATTACTTCGCCGCGAACGCCATCGCCATCCTCAACGAGATGGCGATTACCGATATCGCCTTCGGCGTCGAGCTTGACGACTTGGCCCGGTTAACGCGGATGAAAGAAATAATTGACGACCCCGGTTTTGACCGGGAAGTCCGTGCGCATCTCGCAAAAGGGCTGTCTTACTCCGCGAGTTGCTATCGCGCGCTAAAGGAGCTGACTCGCGACGGAGAAATTATCGAAAACTTTACGCTCCCGAACAATACCTTGGCCGTTCAATACTTAAGAAGCATCGACAAGACGGGACGGGATATCGCCGTCACCTTGGTTAAAAGAATCGGAAACAATTATTTCGACGAGGAAGCGACCGGCCCGCTGGCAAGCGCGACCGCGATCAGGAATCTTCTCCGCGAACATCAAGACCCGACGCCCTACCTTCCCGAAATATGCAAAGACACGCCCTTTATCGATCTCGCGACGGCGGAAAAAAATATCATGCTCCTGCTTAAATACCGCTTTCTGAGCGGCGCCGCGGCGATGCGTTCCGTTTTAGGCGTCGCCGAGGGCATCGAAAACCGTTTCGCGGGACTACTTACCCGGGAGAACGATTACCGGGAATTCGTCGGGAAAATGCAAACGAAGCGTTATCCCCGCAATAAAATCAAACGATTGATAATGCATATTTTGCTTGCTACGGACAAAAAATACGAGGAGACGAACAGCTATTATCTTCGCCTTCTCGGCGCGAGCCAAAAGGGGCTTGCCCATATCCGCGGACTCCCGAAAGCCACGAAGGATAAAATCATCACCTCTTTTAAAAACACGACCGACGAGATCGCGATGACCGAACTGAAAGCCAGCCGGCTTTACGATTTGCTAACGGGCATGACGACCGCGGACAATGAATTTAAAATACCGATAATAGGAGAAACAACATGAATACGAAACTAATCCGGGAAAAAATCGGCCGCTTGATTGACGAAACAAGCGGAAAAACGCTCGAAGCCGAGGGAGCAATCCGGCATGTCGGCGTCGACGCCGAGAAAAACCTTGCGGT
>DGED01000064.1:19800-20802 GCA_002385755.1 Caryophanales bacterium UBA3935
ACGGGAAATCGCCCGCGTCGTGAAACTAGATTTGGGCTATAGCGGCGTTAAAATCCAGTTTGAGGAGAAAAGAAAAATCGAGTCGATCGTTAACCGCGACGTCCGGTTTATCATCATCACTTCCGGAAAAGGCGGCGTCGGGAAATCGACCGTCGCCGTAAATCTTGCTTACGCCCTCGCCAAACTGGACAAGAACGCGGCGATAATCGATGCCGATATCTACGGTTCCAGCGTCCCGGCGATGTTGGGAATGACGCTTGAATATCCCCGGGCGACAGCCGAGAAAAAAATAATTCCTTTCCGCCGCCACGGGATCGAGATCATGTCGACGGCGTTCTTTACCGAACCGGGAAACCCGGTCATCTGGCGCGGCCCGATGCTTCATCAAATGCTGGAGAACTTTTTTTATCAGGTCGCCTGGAACAAAAACCTTGATTTTATGATTATCGACGCGCCGCCGGGAACCGGCGACGTTACCATTGACTTGAAGAACATCGTGCCGACTGCGGAAGCGATAATCGTCACCACCCCGCACCTGGCCGCCAGCGACGTCGCCACGAAAGCGGGAATCGCGGTCCGGAAACTGAAACAAAGTATTATCGGCGTGGTGGAGAACATGGCTTATTACGAAAATCCGTCGACCGGGGAAAAGGAATATATATTCGGCCGGGGCGGCGGCGAGGCCGTCGCGGAAAAACTTGATTGCGAGCTCATCGCGCAAATCCCCATCCGGCAGCCGAAAAAACATCTCGCTCTTTACGAACCCGAGGAGGAAAACGGAAAGAAATTCATCGAACTTGCTTCTTACGTAATCGCTTTTGAAAGTTAAACCGGCGCTTTAAAAAGGTGAAGCCTAATCGGCTTCACCTTTTTTGCGTATTTATGCTGTTCTTTATCTTACTTCCAACCATTTATTATATTTTTCCACAAGCTCAAGAAATTCTTTTTTATACTCATCCGCCGGATATTGGCGTAACCCGCCGTCGAGGTATCCAAGGCGAA
>DGED01000032.1:0-1373 GCA_002385755.1 Caryophanales bacterium UBA3935
AAAAAATTACTTCATTGGTTATTCTTCCTTTCTGAAAACTGGACTAACCGTATACATTATAACACATGAAAAGGCCATTTTAAAGAAATATTTAGTTTTTTCCCGAAAATTGTCGATTTTAAACGCGTAAAAAAAATCCGCTATTCGCGGATTCAGTCCTCCCTGACAATTTTGACGATGTCTTCCGGCTTGGCCGCCATGTATTCCGGGTTCAAGGCGAGCAGTTCGCTTTCCGTCCTGAATCCCCAGGATACGGCGATCAAGGGTATGCCGGCGGCGCGGGATGTGAGAATATCGATTTCCGAGTCTCCGACATAGAAGATCCGGTCTTTGTTGGCGTCAAGCCCCAGTTTATGAATGGCAAGGTATAAACTGTCCGGAGCCGGTTTCGGCATTATTCCTTCCTGGTTGCCGATCGCGACATCGATAATATTGCTAAAAAAATGGTCCCGCAACGCGTCGACGCCTTCTTGAAACTTGTTTGAAACGATGGCAAGCGCCGCCCCGGCTTTCTTCAGTTCTCTAAGCGCTCTCAAAACGCCGGGATAGGGGCGCGTTTTATTTTTTATGTTGCGGCGATAATGCCCGCAAAAATATTCAAAGCGTTCTTTGAAATCGTCCGGGGAAATATCTTCCGGCAAAGCCCTCTGCATCAGTTTTTTGATTCCGCCGCCGACAAAACTCTTAATTTCCTTTAAGTCGCGCGGCGCGTGACCGTATTGACGCAGGGTCGCGTTGACGCTGTCGGCCAGGTCCTGCAAAGTATTAAGCAAGGTGCCGTCCAGATCGAAAACAACGCCGGTTTTCGGTTGATTTGCATCCATTCCTATTCACTCCTCACAAATTATTAGATATTATACCACCGCGGCATTAAAAAGTCCAATAAAATAACGGTCAATTTTGTTTATTAATTGACGGAAGCGATAACGTGGATTTCCCCGAGAAACGGGATATGCCAAGCATTATCATTGGAAAATTATAGAATATTATACCACGGATAAGCGAAATGTCAAATAAAACCGCCCCCGTTTTGTTTCGTAGAAGCGCCTTTTTTATGCTATAATTATATTATCCCGGGGGAATTATATGCGAAAAAAATTGGAAGATATAATTAAAGAACTAAAAAAGAACGACCATTCCCGCTTTGACAGCTTTTACGAACTTACGAGCCGTCACGTTTTCTATATCGCGCTGGCGATCGTGAGGGATGAGAGCTTGGCCGAGGACGTAATGCAGGACTCATACCTTAAAATCCTTAAAAGCGCGGCCGCGTACAAACCCGGAACCAACCCGCTCGCGTGGATCCTCACGATTACCCGCAACACGGCAATCAACGTTTATAACCGCCGAAAGCGCGAAATCGTTATCGACCC
>DGED01000032.1:1533-10518 GCA_002385755.1 Caryophanales bacterium UBA3935
ATTGACTTGATGAACCGGGTGTTAAAACCGAAAGAAAGGGAGCTTGTCGTTCTCCATGTTATTAATGGGTTAACGCACCGGGAAATCGCGAAAGTATTAAAACGGCCGCTCGGCACCGTCCTATGGCAATATAACCGGACGATCAAAAAACTGCGGGAAAAGGCGGGTGAGGAATATGAATAATAAGAAAAAAGAAAATATCTTAAACGCGTTAAAGGAAGAATTCGCTGCGCTCTCCGTTCCCGACGTTCGCGAGGCGGTGCTCAAAACCAACGCGATTGAGAGGGAAACGGGGACGCGCCCCTGGCCGCGCCCGGCGTTAATCGCTCTTTTCGCCGCGATAGCCCTTTTTATCGCGATCGGCGTCTTTTTTCATATAGCCGCTCCCATGGTTGAATATTACCCGGAAAATGAAAAGGAAGTTTTCGCGTTCGAAGCTTTTTCAGCCGCGGCGATAATGCCCGACGAGACGGATTTTGGTAATCTCTCTTTTCCGCTCACGGCCGAGCGGAAGCCGGAAATCGCGGAGGATATCGATTATATCCACAAATACATATATTTAATCGAAGGCGCTTTAACTTTGCCCGATAAGCTCGCGATCGAGCCGCTTAACAATTCCGCGTTCGCCAATTACGAGTTCCAAGAAAGAATCGTCTTAAAAACGGCGTTTTCCGACTTCGCGGAATATGAAATGTATTATAACCTGACCGAGGCTGGCGATGATTGGAATGCTTCCGGAATAATCGTCCGCGCCGGCAAGCAATACTCGTTTACCGCCGAAAAAAAGACGAAAAATAAGAAAACCAGCATTACCCTCGCCGCCAGTCGCGACGATGATAACGGCGTTACGATCCGGCAAAACATTTCGGAAGCGAAGAACGTTTATCATATTAGAGTTCGCGAGAACGCCGAGGAAAGGGAAGCGATCTTGCGGATGAAGAAAAACATCCGCCGTTTTGAAATCGAAATCACGGTCGATAACAAAAAATTTATCTGTTACCGCCGGAAAGACCTGATCAGGATTGAGGCGCGGCACCGGAAAAAAGTCAACATCGACATCAACAAAAACATGGAAAACGGCGAGTACGAATACCGAAACAACCAAAACAAAGACGTTACCCGAAAAAAATCCAAAGATAAGAAAGATCAGCGCGATTGAACAAAAAGCGGCGATGCCTCTTCGCATCATCGCTTTTTTTATTTTTCCGTCAAACACTTGATTCTTGTCAGGTAATATTTTTCCTCCCTTATCATATGGTCAAGAATTAGCGGAGAAAACGTCCCGGTCGTGAACAACTTGCATTCTTTCTTTAACTGCCGGACGGTTTCGAGAAAGACGATAAAATTATTCATCGACATTTCCGTTTCCGTATTAAAATGTTCCAATTCGCCGTTTCTTCGGGTGATTCTTTCATACATTAAATACATCTCGTTTGCTTTTTTAAACGCCTCGTCAAATCTATGCATGAAATCAACCGCCTCGTTATAATAGACCCCCTCGATACCGTCAAGCTGGGAGGCGACGTATTTAGCGTGCCCCGAGGCATCGGGCAACCATACTTTATGTAGCCGAATGTTTTCTAAAACTTTGTTATAGCGCAGGCTTTCGTCGGCTATGCAGAGAAAACGATAATACTCCATCGCCTCGTTTATCATATGGTTTAAAAACGAAGGGCTCATCGCCAACTCAATCCGACAGGACATTAGTTTTTCCAATAGCTTTTTTTTAAATTGGGTGAATTGCACCACCGCTGTTTTGTTTTCGGCCAATAGATTTGGAATGATTTCCGGATTGATTTCCGCCGGGAGTTTGCTGATATTCTGATGCAGTTGATCGAAAAGATTATAAAAATGTTGGGTTTTGTTTATTGTTTCCGTCTCCCGCGGCGATAACCCGGTATGCTGAAATAAAGCGTGATCCCGCATGATATGCGTCCAAAACTCAATCTCCTTCACAATATCAAACATTCGCGTCCTCCTTGCATATTCAATACACTATATGAAGAAAAAAAAGAAGTATACGAATATTTGCCTTTTTATTTGATCCGCGCGTTGACAAACGCCGAGCGAATCTTTATAATGAATTCGACGGGTGATGACAATGAAGATAAATTTGATATATTTTTCCCCGAACGGGGAAACAAAAAAAGTAAGCGACTATTACCTTAAGTATTTCAAAACGGCAACCGTCCTGGACATTACCGGAGATAGGGCGCGGCGCGACTTTCCCCGCGGGAAAGACCTCGGATTGCTTGTTTTATCTTTTCCCGTCTACGCCGAGGATATACCCGGGATACTCGTCCCCTTTCTTAAAGGGTTAGTGGGCGATTACGCGGTCATCAATGTGACCTACGGCCGGGTCGCGGCGGGCAAAGCGCTCAGCCGGGCGGCGGAAATTCTTAAAAAACAAGGTTTTACCGTTATCGGCGGCGCGGAAGTGCCTGCCGCTCATTGTTATCTGCGCGAGAAAAAAAACTCCGTCGACTTAGCGGAGCTAGCCAAAGTAGCGGAAAAAATCGAAAATGGCGATTTCCGGGCCGCGGCGATACCAAGACAAGCCAAGCATCCTCTAGCCGGCTTCTTCCCCAGCCTTAGGCACCGAGTCGCGGTCGGGAAACCAAAAATCGATTTTAAGAAATGCTCCCGCTGTCGGTTGTGCGTTCAGTCCTGCCCGGGTGGAGCGATTTCCGATGATTTAATGATAACCAACCGTCGCTGCCTGCGCTGTCTTGGATGCGTCGCAATCTGCCCGGAAGAGGCGTTGTCGACAAATATCGCGCCTCTATTGGAAAAATACCTTCGCCGACGATATGACGGGAATCGCCAAATCAAGATCTACGTATAAAAAAATCTAAAGAAATTAACAACTATAAATCACAATATATGCTTAGTGGATTTCAGTTAAAGACTTATCGGTACCAAATGTCATAAGAACTGAGATAACAAACAACTCAACCGTTCTCGTCGGATATTACCGCCATCAATCTTATTATACCAAATAAAAAGCAACTAAGATTGATTAACTTTATATGCTTGTAGACAGATAAAAGAAAAAGGCAAAGTTCAACGGTTTGAGTTTACATTGAGCTTCGCCTTTATTTAGTCGGAAAATCCATATATGCTTCCATTAAAGCGCACTCGACGGGCGGAGTCAGGGAAAACCCAAGATGGTGCTTAATCTCCGCTATCGCCTGTTCTCTGGTGAGGTTTTTATCGCGAGTGACGAGCGCCAATTCGATTGCGGAAAAAGGAATCATCGGCGATTCCATCCGGTAAAACCGGACAAACTGCGTGTGTTCCTTGCATTTTTCAATCGAACAACTGGTGTGCAGTCCTTTTGCCGTCGCGGCGGGCGGCGCCCAACCCGCTTCTTCGACTAAAAGACTCTTTACCTCTTCCCATTTATAAACGCCGCCGGGACTGATCTTATTAAAATCAACGTGAACAAAAGCCGGGATATTTCCGGTCAGGGACGATACGCGCACGGCCCGCTTCAAGGGCTTGACAATCGCCGGAACTTCATGGAGCGATTCGATAACGTTGGACAAAAAGACGTTTTTGTATCCGGAGATTTTTTTGAAAAAGGAATCGCCAAAGGCGAGTTGCCTCATCGTCGCTAAAGCGTGAAACTGCCCCGGGCGGAACGGTTTCCGCAACGTGAGCGCGCGGCCCAAGTTAAGCAAGAAATTCAAGAATTTATTCTCGGAAAAACGATAAGCGATCGGCGGCGCCATGTTATTGTAATAAAGGTTTTTCATCTGCGCGGGCTCGTTCCCGGCAACAAAATACGGCACTTTTTCGCCCACCAAAAGCGGGTAGAATAAAACATAAGCCAGGCTCGGGCAGGCGCAGGTGTTCCCGTTAAGTTTAAAGAGCTTTCGGTAAATCTTCCGTAAATCATCGTCGCTCACGCGGCGGCTTACGAACTCGACATTAGGAAAACAGCGTTTCGCCGAAGCGATGCTCTTTTCCGCCGAGGGAGAGATAAACGGGATTTCCCACGTAAGAGCGAGAACCCTTAATCCCTTGACTTTCGCCAGGTAATACAAAAGGTAAGTCGAGTCCTTACCGCCGGTATAGAATACGGCGACGTCAAAGCGGCTTTTCCGGGAGCGGGGAAACTCGCTTTTTACCGGCAACACGCTTTGAAATTTTTCCGTTTCCGCGGCGGAAGCGCACATCGGGCACAATCCCTCGTCGTCAAACTCGATTCCCGGGATCATAAAATCATTGGCGACGCAGGAATGACAAAACCGGGCCTGGTCCAAAGACGAAGGCACGGTTCTTATTTTCTCTTTCGGAACGATGATTTCCCGCTCGATAAGGCGCGAGAGCGCCTTTAGGTCAGGGGCCAAACCGCTTAATAACGCGGAAAGGGCCGCGCGTTCCTTTTTCTTAAGTTTAATCGTGTTTTCTAAAAGGTAAGGTTTTTTCCGAAGACCGTAATACCGCAAAAACTTTCCTTCGAGCCGCCAACGACTCTGCAAATATAATTCCATCATGACCTCTCGCGGGGTTTAGTTGTTCGAGATGATTATTTTTGCGATTTCCTGATTATAGTTTTCAAAGCGGCTTTCGTTGTAAAGGCGGAAATACAGGCAACTTAAAAAGCCTCTGATATTGTTTTTACGGATAATATGACTGTAGCTTTTTTCTTTTTTGATCCGGAAACGCTGCAGCCAGCTGAAAATCTTCCCGTCGCTAATCATTTTCCGTTTGATGACGGCGACCGCGGCCCGGGCCATCCGGTCGTCCTCGTTATGAATATAACCGTAATAGGAGATGGCGGCCTTTTTTTGCAGGGCGCATAAGATTTTAAGGAGCATTTCGGTATTAGCCTCGCGCAACATGGCGAACTGCATCAATGCGTCCGCGCCGTGCGCCGCGCCGTGCGCCCAGCCTTTTTTGTTTATGTAACCGCGGACGTCAAAATCACTTTGATAAGAATCAATCACGCGATTAAACATCCCTTCCAGTTCCGACAATGAAAATATCGGGTTCTTTCGATGATAATTGACGATCGCAGCGATAACAAGCATGGAAAACGTCCGACAAAAAATTCCGTCGTCAAATTTCCGGCTTTTGAGTGTGATGTTTTCCAAACACGTCGCGCTTAATTCTTTAATCTCCTCCGGCTTGAGCAACCCTTCCTTGATAACATGCTCAATATACGGATAAACGAGATTGTCGCGAATCGCGGGGTCAGAGTCGCCGATATACTTCATCGCTTCTTTGGCGAGAAAATAAACCTCGTCGCAGTTTATTTCCTCGTAATTTTTCTGATACCCTTTTAGCAGTTCCGTAAATTCATTCTTATCCATAATAACTTTATCCAATCACATATTTTATATATATATTATACAATATTCGACCCCGAATTTCAAGAAAAATCTCAAATAACCCGCCAAAGCGGCCGATTTATACCGCGGCCGCTATTCTTCATGAATTATATTCACAAGAAGGGCGATTTTTGTTATAATAAACCTATCAAAACGCGAGGGAATGATAACATGATCAGCTTTCTTAACGATTACAGTCAAACCGCCCATGACAAGGTCCTCTCCCGGCTTATCGAGGCGGGAACGCGGTCGTATCCGGGCTATGGCTTGGACGAGCGTTCGCTCCGGGCGGCGAGACTTATCAAAAAACTTATCAAACAAGATGCCGACATTCATTTCATGCCCGGCGGCACTTCCTGTAACAAAACCGTAATCGCCCACGCCTTAAAGCCCTTCGAAGCCGTGATTGCCGTCAAAAGCGGTCATATCAATGTCCACGAGACGGGGGCGGTCGAGGCGAGCGGTCATAAAATTCTCCAAATTGAGGGCAGGGATGGCAAGGCGACGCCCGGGGAGATCATCAAGATCCTCGAAACGCACAATAACGAGCACATGGTCGTCCCCAAAATGGTCTATATTTCAAATTCAACCGAAACCGGGACGATATACGCGAAAGCGGAACTTGAAGAAATTGCAAAATTATGCCGGGAAAACGGTATGTTTCTTTTTCTCGACGGCGCCAGGTTGGGCGCGGCTCTTACCGCCGCTAAAAACGACCTGACCCTCGCCGATATAGCTCTCCTTACCGACGCGTTTTACATCGGCGGAACGAAAAACGGGGCTATGCTTGGCGAGGCGGTCGTTATCACCAATGATAAATTGAAAGCGGGTTTCCGTCATTCGATGAAACTTAACGGGGCTATGCTGGCAAAGGGGTTTGTTGTCGGAATGCAGTTCGAAGCGCTTTTTGAAGACGGTCTATTTTTCCGATTGGCGGAAAAAGCGAACCAAGCCGCGATGAAACTTCGCGACGGTCTTCTTAACCGCGGGATCAAATTCCGCTACCCCGTTGAGACAAACCAGATTTTCGTGGCTTTTCCCGCTCATATAGTCGATAGTCTTTCGCGGAAATACTTGTTTGAAATCTGGGAAGAAGTCAAGGACGGCGCCGTTATCCGTTTGGTTACTTCATGGGCAACCAAAACAAATGAGATCGACGCGTTTTTAACTGATTTGGACACTGTCAACAAATAAAAAAGAGAGGGGATAACCAAACACAAGTGAGACTCTCTTTTTTATGTCGAAAAAAACCTGTTACAAAATTAGTGGAGACCGCTAATAATGTAACAGGTATTATTTAACGCACCCATAATGGTTCGGTAATGCGAACCTTTTTTTCTGTTTGACATCGTTTTCCGAGTTATCCCGTCATAAGTTTTTGCATCGAGGCGACGGTTTTCTCGTAAAGGGTATTTACCGCTTCGCGCTTCAATAATACCCGGTTGGGATAAATCGGCTCGCCGATGACGAGTTCAATGTATTTCCGCCTTATTATCAGCCACCGGCCGCGCTTAAAGCGAATTACCATCGGCAAAATCGGGACCTGGGCCTCGACCGCGAGTTTAAACGCGCCGCGCTTGAAACCGCGCAGTTTGTCATCGTTTTTAATCAACTCGCCTTCCGGGTAAAAGTGAACGAAACGTCCCTTTCTTAATTCCCCGGATAGCTTATGGAAAAAGAGCCGGTTTTCCGTTTGCGTTTGGGGTATCGGCACCGCCCCGAGCAGGGAAACAAAATATCCGGCGTATTTCAGTTGAAAATTATCGGGAATGCTCGTAAAGATCGGTTTTTTCGGGAAACTCGCGACGCCCGTCATCGCGCTGTCGAGAATATGAACGTGGTTGGATATGGTGACGGCGCCGCCCTTTTTCCGCGCCCGGCGCAGGTATTTGCGGTTTTTAACCCGAAAACCAAAAGCGACCTTTTGAAACGCCCATAACAACGGGAAAGCGATCAAGAAATAAAACGCGAACGATAGACCCCGAAAAATCAACCCGCGGTTTATTTGTCTCGTGTATTCTTTCATTTCCTTGAAATGCGCGCGGTCGCGGGAATCGCGCGTCGATTCCCGGTACATTTCCTCGGCCTTTTTGATCGAATAGTCGATCGAGTAATAACTGATTTTCTCGCGATAAGCCGCTGTTATTTTTTCCTTTTCCTCGGGGTTATCAAGCCAGTAGTCAATCTTATCCCTAAGATCCAAGTAGTCCCCCGCCTTAAACAAACTCCTCTCGTCGACCGCGAACTGCCGGGTCGCGCTTTTTTTGCTGTCGGAAATTACCGGGACGAGGCCGCAGGCGATCGCTTCCATGCAGGCGATCGCCTCGATTTCCACGTCGGAGGCGTGAACGTATAAATCCATCCGATTGATAACCTCGATTAATTCCTTCTCGGAATAAAAACCGAACACGGGCGGGTTGGCAAGCCCCTCGGCCAACCGGCGCAGTTTTTTCTCGCGCGGGCCCGCCCCGGCAAAATAAAGCCGGATCCTGCTTTCGTGTTTGCTCGCCTTGACGGCCTTAATCAGCAAGTCCTGCCGTTTTTCCGGGGCGTAGCGCCCGATCATTAAGATATTTATCCTATCGTCGCTCCGCGCGACCTCGCGTTTTTTAAATTCCGGGGAAACGCCGTTGGAGATAACGTGCATTTTATTTCGGTATCCGTGTTTTTTTAATTGGTCGGCGATAAAAAGCGAGGGACAATGAATATTATCAAATTTGCGGTAGAATTTTTTAAATTTCCGGTATAAGATATAGGCGAGCGGCCTTCCGGCGCGGCCGAGTCCCATACCGTAAGTGACGTTCTCCGGCTGGCAATGAAAGGCGGCGATCGACGGGATCCCCATCCTGTCCGCAAGTCGCTTGCCGACGCGCGAGAGTTTCCACGGGTAGAAAAAGTGAATCATATCCGCGCCGGCGAACGCCCGTTTCAAGACCTCGATTTCCGGCTTGCCGTAATAGGTGTTTTGTTTGCGGGAGACGCGAGTGACCAAAGGTATCCGCCTTTCCCGGACCGGATACATATCAGCGCCGGAAATCCCAACCCCGACCACGCGAACCGTATGCCCCCGTTTGATCAACTCTTCGCGAAAACGGTAGGCGGTTATCGTCGTTCCGTTGGTAAGGGCGCCGTAGTTGTCGATCACAAAAACGATAATCATATCTTCTTCACCCCTTATGCTTTTGTTACTTATTATTTTATACCGAAATGAAATTTTTTTCAACATTTTAGGTTATTTTGTCTATTAAAAAGGGGATTATCGACTGTTTTCATCCAAACGTCTATAATCCCTTTTAATTTTCTCTATATTTGCAATGCGTCGAGCCTCGCCATGTCCTCCGGCTCAAGTTCGAAATCAAAGATATTAAGATTTTCCTTGATTCGCTTTTCATTTACCGATTTCGGCAAAGGCAAGTAGTTATGCTGGTAGCTCCAGCGGATGCAGATTTGGGCGACCGAGCGGTCGTACTTGGCGGCAATTTCCTTTATCGTCGCGTTATCCAAAAGCCGACCGGTCGCGAGCGGCGAATATCCTTCGAGAGCTATTTGCTTTTCCCGACAGTAGTTAATCGTTTCCGCGGGCACAAACCCGGGATGAATTTTAATCTGGTTCGCCATCGGCGCGATGTCCGTCGCCGCGAGAAGC
>DGED01000032.1:10756-16863 GCA_002385755.1 Caryophanales bacterium UBA3935
TTTCTCCATCGCCCGCCACGACTCGATATTCTTTTCCATGTATTCCATCCCGTCGCCGGGCTCGCCCCACGGTTTCGGGGCATGAATCAAGTAAAGGTCAACGTAATCCAAACCTAGGTTTTCAAGCGAGCGGCGGAACGCTTCTTCCGTTTCGCCGTAGCCTTTAATGTAAGCCGGGAGTTTGGTCGTCACGAAAATTTCTTCGCGCGGGATGCCGGAATCCTTAAGGGCTTTGCCGACGCTTTTTTCGTTCCCGTAGGCGAGGGCGGTATCGATATGGCGATACCCCGCTTTCAATGCGGCTAACGTCGCCCGATAAGCGACGTCGCCCTCGGGAATCTGCCAAGTGCCGAAGCCGATAGCCGGAATCGCGACGCCGTTATTCAAAATGATTTCCAAAATTATCTCCTCCATTCACCGTAAATTATATAATACCGGCGACTCGCTTGCAATGCATATGCTTTACCTTTTGCCGGTTCTTAAAACGAGATTTAAAATTTCCCCGGGAATCCGGGCGATGATATCGGACGCGACCATCCCGTGCTCGCCGTGAATTTTTCTGGCCGCGTAACCGGCGAGGGAATGAATTACAACGCCCAGTTTGCAGGCGTCTTCCGCCGAGTAGCCTTGGGCGAGAAAGCCGGCGATAACTCCCGTCAAGACGTCGCCGCTGCCGGCCGTCGCCATCCCGGAATTGGGACGGCGGTAAAAGAAGGTCTTCCCGTCGCCCGCGATGATTGTCGTCGGGCCTTTAAGAACGACCCAAACCGGGTATAGGCGCGTTATTTTCTCCAACGTTTCCAAAGGGGACGAAAGCGCGTCGGCGACGGAAAGGTCGAATAGCCCGGCAAATTCCCCGTAATGAGGCGTGATAACGACGTTTTCCCGCGCCAAATGCAAATATCGTTTAAAATAAAACAACCCGTCGGCGTCGATTACCAGCGGGAGCGAAAGCGAAAGCAGACGCTTAATCACCCGGTAATTGGCCTTATCGCCCCTTCCCAAGCCCGGCCCGAAAGCCGCCGCCGAGGCTTTTGTTAAGACATTCCCGATGTTTCCGCCCCGGTAATCCTCGACGATTATTTCCGGTCTGACGGGCGTGATATATCGCCGGTGTTTGCGGTTGACCGCCATTACGGCGATTCCGGCGCCGCTTTTTAAAAGAGCCAACGCGGCCAAGAACGGTGCTCCCGGCATCGGGCGGCTGCCGCCGAAAACGACGGCTTTGCCGTGATCGTATTTATGGGAATTCTTACGGCGCGGCTTAATAATCGAGGCGATATGAACCGGCGCGAGATAATGCCGCGAGCGTTGTGTTTCGGGGCGGATAATGCCGATGCTCAGGACAATCTGCAACCCGCAATAATCGCAGGAATCGTTAAGGAGATTGCCGGGCTTGTAATACTGGATAACGAGAGTATAGTCGGCTTTAACCGCCGCGCCCGTCACAAGACCGTTATCGCCGTTAACGCCCGAGGGAATATCGACGCTGAAGACGGTCGCCGCGGAGGCGTTCGCCGCGGCGATTATTTCCAAATACAAACCCTCGACGGCGCGGGAAAAACCGGTGCCGAACAACGCGTCGACGATATAACCCGCCTTGAGCATCTCTTCTATTATCTCCCCGGCGTTTTCCTCGTCGATAAAAACGACGCTCTCGCCGCTTATTTCCCGAAGGCGATGATATTTCTCTTCCGCTTCTTTTGTCATCTTACCCGGCCCAGCGAAAAGAATCGCTTTAACCCGGTAACCGTTCTTCGCCATATATCTTGCTAAAACCAAGCCGTCGCCGCCGTTATTCCCGGGTCCGCAAAGAACATACGCGCGCTTGTCGCGGGCGATGAGTTTTTTATCGTTAAGAAAATTAAATATCTTCGCTCCCGCTCTTTCCATTAGCGCCGCCGGGGAGATGCCGAGAACCTCGCATGTATGCCGCTCGGCTTCTTTCATTTCCGCGACGGTAACGACTTCATAAAACTTTCTTTTCATATTCGCCTCCTCTATTATTGCAGATGAATTGTTTTTGTGGCGATTTTATCGACGAATTCGGCGTCGTGCTCGACGAATATGACCGTCGCGCCGGAAGCCGAAAGAAGATTTTCAATTTGAATGCGCGAAAAGATATCGATATAGTTTAAGGGCTCGTCCCACACGTAAAGATGCGCTTCCTCGGAAAGGCTTCTGGCGATCAATACTTTTTTCTTCTGGCCGCTGCTGAAATTTTTCATATCCTGCGAGAAAAGTTCGCGGGAAAAGTCGAGTTTGTCGAGAATCGCCTTAAATAAACTCTCGTCGATTCGGCAGTCGCGGGCGTAGTCGCTTAAATTTCCCGCGAGATCGTCCGTCGACTGGGGAACGTAAGATATCGTCAAGTTCGACGCACGCCGGAAATAACCCTCGCTCTTAATCGGCGCGCCGACGATCATTTTCAAAAGCGTGCTTTTTCCGGAACCGTTTTTGCCGGTAATGGCGATCCGGTCGCCCTGCTCGACGACGAAAGAAATCTCCGGCCCGACCCGCTTCTTACCGTAATACATTTTCAGCCGGTCGCAATCGACGAGTATCCGGGAATGATAGGCGAGAGGGCGTATTTTTAACGCTTCGGCTGTTTCGATATTTTTCAAAAGCGTCATTTTTTCCTCGATCGCCTTATGCGCGCGCGTTTCCGCCGTTTTCGCTCGCTTCATCATTTTTGCTGCTTTATGGCCGATATAGCCTTTATCTCCTTTTGAGCCTGTTTTTTCTTTTTCCTTTAAACCTGACCATTTTCCCATGCGATTCGCGGCTCGGCGCAAGCGGCCAATTTCCCGACGCAGACGGGCGTTTTCCTGCAACTCGTAATTATCCCGCGTTTGTCGGTTATATTGCCAGCTGGAAAAATTCCCTTTTTGGACTTCGATATCGGCTTTATTGATCGCCAGGATATGATCGACGCAGCTGTCGAGGAACCGGCGATCGTGAGAGACGAGGATAAAACCTTTTTTGCCGTTAAGATAACGGGCGACGATTTGCCTTGATTTTAAATCCAGGTGATTCGTCGGCTCGTCGATTAATAGGAAGCTATGATCCTTTAAAAACAGGATCGCGAGCAATACTTTCGTTCTTTCCCCCTCGCTCAAAGTCGAGAAGGGACGCGTTAACGTTTCCGGGTCGACTTCCATTTTGTTTAGCTCGCGCGTAAGTTGCCATTCCTCGAGATTAGAGACGATGTCTAGCGCGACTCGGAGCGTGTCTTTCCGCGCGTCCTTCACGGGATAAGGGAAATACTCGTAATCAAGCGGCGAATAAATTGTTCCCGTGTATGGATATTTTCCCGCGAGTAAATGCAGAAACGTCGTTTTTCCCCGGCCGTTACGGCCGACGAAACCCAACTTCCAATCGGTATCGATCTGAAACGAAACATTTCTAAAGATTTCTATATAACTTCCGGGATAACTAAAAGATAAATCGCTAACTTTTATTTGCGCCATGAATTCGCCTCCTTTCAAATAAAAAAGTCACAAGAAAGAACGTCTTGTGACTTGCAAGCAACAAATAAATATAGTATGCGGAAGAATTCGCTCTTTCTTGTTTCGGCATAAGCAAATAAGGTTGACGGCAACCCGATTCGCGTTATGCGATTAGATTGAAAGAGGTTATTCCATGTCGCAATCTCCCGTTAATGATTATAACACTAAAGAAATTAAATGGCAAGCAAAAATTTAGTACTGGATGCCCCAGACGACGGCGTGGCGAGCCTCCTCGCCGCATGCGACGCATTTCCCGGTTTCCGGGGCGACGCCTTCCAAAATGCAACGCGATTTAAGGCCGCCGATTGTTTTCATCTCTTCCTCGCATTCCCGCTTTCCGCACCAGTCGCCCTTAACGAACCCGGCCTGTTTCGCCATTATCGCTTCCGCCTCGGCTTTATTCCGCGCCGCGAAAGTCAGCCGACGCATGCGCTCGCGAGCCCGCTCGTAAAGGTTTTTATGGATATCTCCTAGCAAATCCGTCAAATAAGCCGGCAAATCGATATTTCTGTCGACGGCGATTTTTTCCCGCGTGTCGCGACGGGCGACAGTTATTTTATTGGCGTTCAAATCGCGGTTGCCGATTTCGATTCTTATCGGGATGCCGTTTACTTCCGATTGAGCGAACTTATATCCGGCGGATTTCTCCGTGCGGTCGACATAACAAGTTATGCCCGCGGCCTTAAGAAGCGCCTCGATCTCTTCAGCCGCCTTCGCCACGGCCTCGTCCTCGCCGATGCCGACGATAACCGCCTTGGTCGGGGCGATATGAGGCGGGAGAATCAAGCCGTTATCGTCGCCGTGAACCATAATAATCGCGCCGATAATCCTGTTTGACATCCCCCATGAAGTCTGATAGGCGTATTCCATTTCATGATTGATATTCAGAAAACGGATATTATAGGCTTCGGAGAACCTTTGGCCAAAGTAATGGCTCGTCGCCGACTGTAACGACACGCCGTTATACATCAAGGCTTCAATCGTCAAGGTGTAGTCGGCGCCGGCAAATTTCTCCGACTCGGTTTTTCTCCCCAAAATAACCGGGATCGCCAATACATCCTCAAAAAATGCTTTATAGATATCGAGGATATCGTAAGTTTCTTTTTCCGCTTCCGCGGCGGTGGCGTGAACGGTATGCCCTTCCTGCCAGAAAAACTCGCGACTGCGCAAAAAGGGGCGCGTCTCTTTTTCCCAACGCATCACGCTGCACCATTGATTGTATTTTAAGGGTAAATCCTTATGCGTTTTTACCACCTGGCTAAAATAATCGCTGAACAAGGTCTCGCTCGTCGGGCGAATGCATAATTTCTCTTTTAATTCGTTTTGTCCGCCGACCGTGACCCAAGCGACCTCGGGAGCGAATCCCTTTACCAGTTCTTTTTCCTTGTTCAATAAATTTTCCGGAATCAATAACGGGAACGCGACGTTTTGATGGCCGGTCGCCTTCAGCATCCCGCCGAGTTTGTTTTGCACTTCTTCCCAGATCGCGTACCCGTTCGGCTCCATAATAATACAGCCCTTGACATTCGAGTAGGCGGCGAGCCGAGCGATGCGCACGACATCCGTGTACCATTGCGCGAAATCGACGTCGCGGCTCGTTATTGCTTTGTTTTTCATGACTATTACCCTCTTTACATTTGCTTGATATTTTAATATATTATACCACGAATCGAAGAATTCGCCAACTAATTTATCACATTTCGCTCCGCGGCGCCATATAAAAAGCCGGCGATAAGCCGGCGTATGCTAACCCATTTTTTTCAGAATAAAGTTTGTGGCTTTTTTGGGGTTCAATCGGTACAAAAAGTCGGTGAATTTCGCGTCCTGTCCCGCGAGCACTCGGAACCGATCCTTTTCCATCCCACGGACGATAATCTCGGCAGCCTCCCGCGGCGTGAGCATTTTATACGCTTTCTTCTTATTTCCCGCATCTTCTTCCGCGACCTTAAACTCCACGCCGGAATTGGCGGTAATATCGGTGGCGACGGCGCCCGGGAAGACAACCGTTACCTTCACGTTCGTGTCTTTCAATTCCGCGTACAATCCCTCGGTCAAAAGCTTAACCGCGGCTTTTGACGCGCCGTATACCGATTGTCCCGGCACCGGCAAATAACCGCCCATGCTGGAAACGTTGACAATGTGAGCTTCCGGCCGCTTCAACAAATACGGCAAAAACGACTTGACCATGTATATAGTCCCGTAAAAATTAACGTTCATCACGAACTCGATTTTTTTATAATCGAGATCGGCGACCTTCACGAACGGCTGAATTACGCCGGCGTTATTTATCACGCCGTCGACCGCGCCGTGTTTGGCGATGATTGCTTCCGGCAAAGCCTCGACCGCTTCCCGGTCCGTGATATCGATAACGTGAAGGGAAAGGTTGCCGTTCTTTTCCCCGGCAAGCTCGGCCGTTTGATCAAGATAATCTTTATTTATATCAATAGCCGCAACTTTAGCGCCCTTTTCCAATAGCAAAAGCGCGATCTCCCGACCGATGCCGTTTCCGCCGCCCGTTACCGCGATAACCTTGTTTTTAACTAACATCTCGCACCTCCTCGGCGTTTTATTTTTCTATTAATTATTATACCATAATTT
>DGED01000040.1 GCA_002385755.1 Caryophanales bacterium UBA3935
GAAATGATAAATGAAAAGACTGCTTAGCGCATTCGTTATCATGATGTTCTGTTACCTCTTTATCGGCTGTAATAGCAGTGATGAATTTGCGGAATACAAATCCGAAGCAAAAGCGGCGCTTCAAGCTTATGCGGAAGCCAATTGGAGCGCTAATTATGGCGATGAGAACTGGCGCGCGATACAGAAAATCGTCGACGAAGCTAAATCGGCCATCGATAATGCGAATTCAAAAACAGATGTTGACGCGGCTCGCGCGGAGGCTGAAGCCGGGATTGACGCGGTAAACGTCAAGTTACCGGAGATTATCAGGGAAAAGAGTCGGGCATCCTGGTGGGACGGGAAAGTAGAAGTGTCGCTGGATTTTCCGCGCGAGGTTAAACAGGGCGAAACGTTTACGGTCGTGATAACCACGAAAAACATCACGGACGCGGAGATCAGGTACACGTCGGGCTCTTGCTGCCAAAACATGGGGGTCCTGATCACCATGATCAAATTGCAATCGGAAGAGAATTATACGATGAAGCATAATCATTTTTTTGCCCATAATGAAGACGTTGTCGAAACAGTAATCCCGGCAGGCGGAAGCTTGGTCGCGACATGGGAGATTACAACGACGCACCCGGAGAATTTTTCTTCAGGCGTCGCTCCCAAAGGGATTTATGATATCTATTTGTCCAACGGAGAGGTGCTCAGGAATGCGATTATTGTAATCTAACGCAAAAACAAAACCGGGGTAATTTATAGATGAACGGCGCGGTCGGCGCCTTTTTTTTATTGAATAATCGCCCGAAAAATGCTATAGTATATATAGTATTTATCGAATAATTCCCCTTTAGGAGCTGTTATGATGGCAATCAGCGTGAAAAACTTAAAAAAATACTACGGCCGATCGCGCGGCGTTGACGACGCGACTTTTGACGTCGCCCCGGGCGAGATTATGGGATTTATCGGACCGAACGGCGCGGGAAAAACGACGGTAATCCGCGTCCTTGCCGGACTTTTAAACAAAACGGCCGGGACGGCGGAAGTATTGGGATTGTCTCCCGGACATGAGGCCAACCGGCATGTCGGTTACATGCCGGGGGAGATGTCATTTTACGGCGAGCTTACCGTCCGTGATCAATTGCTTTATTTGGCCCGGGTCCGCGGCGTTCCCGAAGAAAACGTCGAGCGGCTGGCGCGGCGGCTTGATTTGGATTTGAAGCGGCGCGTCCGCGATCTTTCGACCGGTAATCGCAAGAAAATCGGCATTGTCGTGGCGCTCATGCATTCGCCGCGGGTTTTGATTTTTGACGAGCCGACTTCCGGGCTCGACCCTTTGATTCAAAAAGAGTTTTTTGATTTGTTGCGCGAGGAAAAAAGCAAGGGCGCGGCGATCCTCCTTTCGAGCCATGTTCTCTCCGAAGTCGAGAAAGCCTGCGACCGGATTTGCCTGATCAGGGATGGGCGCACGCTTTTCACGGAAACCCTTGCCGACCTTAAAAGGGAAAAATACAAACGGGTCTTCGTCACGCCCGGATTTGCCGATATGAATCTATCGGGGCTCAAACTCGCTTCGAAAGATAGCAACCAGGCCGTCTATCACTACCGGGGCGATATCAACCCCCTGCTTGAGGCCTTGTCGTATTATCGCTTGGCGGACGTGAAGATTGAGGATTTGGATTTGGAGGAAATCTTCATCCATTATTACCGGAAGGAGGAAGGCAATGATTAACGGTCATGTTTGGAAAATGGAGTTTCGCCGATCGCTGAAAAGCGTCGTAATCTGGGGGCTGGTGTTCGGCGGCTATCTCTTGCTCACCGTCGTGTTGTATCCGCTCGTTAAAGATATGTACGCGTCGATGCCGGAAGAGATGCTTAAATATATGGAGATGATCGGCGGGATTCCCGAGAACATTATCGAATACTACGCCGCCGAGGGTTCGATGCTGATGCAACTGGGCGGCGCGATATTCGTTACCGTGACGGGTTATTCGCTTCTCGGCCACGACGAGCGGGAAAAGACCGTCGACGCCGTTTATTCCCTTCCCGTTTCCCGTTCGACGCATTTTATCACGCGCCTTTCCGTGCTGTGGACGGAGATTATTATCTTTTCCGCGGTCTTTCTCGTTTTCTTCTCGTTCGCGGGAATCGTCGCGATCGAGCGGGGAACGAACTTTACGACTTTTTTCCGTTTTCATCTTCTTAACACGGTATTGTTTTTGGTGTTCGGCTCGATCGGATTTTCTCTGGCGGCGCTCTTAAAGCGGGCCGTCAAGCCGGGACTTGCGGTCTTCGTCCCTTTGCCTTTATATATCATCCTGCTCGTTTCGCAGCTTACCGATAATAAGTTCTTAAAAAACCTAAAATATATTACCCCCTATAGTTTCGCCGACCCGATTACAATTATGAAGCCCGCGCTCGCGGAGAAAATCCCGGTATGGACGCTTATCGGTTTTCTCTTTTTGGCGGCGGCGCTCGTCGCGATCGGTCACCGCGCTTTCCGGAAAAAAGAATTTTTCCAATAAAAACGCGCCCTTAATTGTTTATTAGGGCGAAGGAGGACAAAATATGGTCAAAGCAAAATATCTATTCGCGTTCGTATTGATGATCGCGCTCGCCGCCGTCGGATGCAACGCGTCGGCCGCCTCCGACGAGGCATATCTTACGATTGAAATCAACCCCAGCATCGAAGTCGTCGTCAATCGCCGGGACAAGGTTGTCTACGCTTCCGCCTTAAACGACGACGGGGAAGTGTTGCTCGCCGAGGCGGATCTTGAGGGCCGCGATATCGAGGCGGCGGTCGAGTTTATTATCGAGCGCGCCGTCGAATTGGGATATATCGATCCCGGCGCCGAGGAAATCACCGTGAGCGTCGCCGTTCTCGGCCGCGACAAGCCGAAGCAGGAGAAGTTGCGGGAAAAGGTGTGCGCGCGGTTTAATCAATCCTTCGCGTCCCGCGGAATGTACGGACACGCTCGGGGAAAAGAGTTTCCCGCGGAGATTGTCACCGAGGCTGAGGAATTGGGGATTTCGCCCGAACGCCTTATGGTTGTTAAACAGGCGATGATTTTCAATCCGGAACTGACCCTGGAAGAGTGCCTGGAAATGACGGTCGAGGATTTGATTAAGACGATTCGCAACCTGGGCCAAGAGATTAAGGACATCGTTTCCGAGAAGAAGAAGGAGTTTTTCGCCGCGCGCGACGAGCTCTTCGCGGAGTATGAACCGTTCCTCGAGGCGTTGAGAGCCGAAATCGCGGATTTGCGCGCCCAAATCGCTATCGCCGCCGATGAAGAGGAAAAAGCGGCGCTTCGCGCGACGCTTAAACCTCTTGAGGAGGAATTGGCGGGGTTGCGCGAGGAATTGCGCTCCAAGGTCGAGGAATTGAAGGAAGAATACAGGGAAATCTCCCGGGAAGCGAAAGAGCGCGTCCGCGACGAGTTTCATACCCGCCGGGAAGAATTTAAAGAGCGTCTGAAAAAATTCCGGGAAGAAAAACAAAATAAAGACGAAATTAAAAAAGCGGTGGAGGAATGGCAACGCCGCCGCGGTAAATAATACGAAAAAAACGGTTCGCAATTTTGAACCGTTTTTTTACTCGATCGAAATTTCTTCATCGCCGGTTTTGATGAAATATGAATAGCCGCCCGCGGACTCGCTAAACTCGCGGTAGTTGCCGACGAAGATATTCCCGGTTTCCGAAACGATTTCCCGACCGTCCCCTGGGGCGTCCCGGCGCTCTTCGATTTGATAAGTTATCAAGAACAAATCCGGGGTCTTTCCTTTTTCAATCCGGAACTCGATGTCTTTGTTTGCATCGGAAAGGTCTTTTAAAAGCGCGTAAATGTGACCGTTGCGATAAAAAGCAAGGTTCGCCTGATGATAGACGTTATTGTTTTTTCGAAAGACAAAGCGGTATTCGTTCCGGTCAAGATCGGCGATCTTTTTGACTTTCAGGCGATATTCCTGCCCGTTCGCGCCAAGGATGAAATCCAGAACGAAATCATCGCCGCCGCTTTGCTTTTCCGCGCTGAGCTCGTATTCCTTATTATTGTGAGCGACGATAATTTCGGGTTTTTCCGGCGTGAAGTAAACGCTAAACGAATGCTCCCCGTA
>DGED01000045.1:0-15832 GCA_002385755.1 Caryophanales bacterium UBA3935
GATGTATTACAACACTTATTACGCAAATTGGAAGAACGATATTATCAGGATGAAAAACATTATCGACGAGACGAGAATTCACGAGGGCAGGCTCATATCTCACAAAATCCTGCAGGATAATGTCGTTCAAGTCGAATACAGCCACGGCGTCAAACTGATTATCAACTATAATTTGAACACGACATATTACGATGTTAAATCCGGTTTGTCGGTGCGACCTTCCTGGTTTGCTGTCGTTGAGGGAGGAAATCTATGAAAATAAAGGCGTTTTTCATAAAAATCGGACAGTCGATATCAAAAGGCTTGAGATTTGTTTTAAACAAGATTTCCCAAGCCTGGTATCGGTTATGGCAGACAAAACCGATGAGCAAAGTCAGGAAAGTTTTGTTCTACGTTCCCAACAAACTCACGGAAAACATTAGTTTCCGGAAAAGAAAAGCGATTTGGGGAATCGTTTTCGTCGTACCGCTGATAATCGGTTTTATCTACTTTTTCTTCCTGCCGTTCGTTGTAACGATAGTATATTGTTTTTCCCGCGTATACAACGCAGGGTCTAAATCAACGACCGGCGCTCATATCGGGATTGTCACGGAATGGATCGGATTTGATAATTTCAAATACATTTTGCGGGAGCACACAACATTCCGGCAAACCTTGCTTAACTCGACCGCTAACACTTTGCTTTCCTTCGTGTTAGTGTTAGTGTTCAGTTTGATTATCGCGGTGCTGCTGAACTCAAAGTTCAGAGGGAGAGCGTTTGTCCGGGCGGTATTCTTCATGCCGGTTATCTTCAACTCCCAAGCCGTTGATGTCGCGATGTCGATTGACGCCGCCACGTTGGATGCGTCGATGGATATGGCCATGCAGGATGTTTTTACCCGGATGTTTAATTTTGGCGATTTCTTGATTAATGCGAATTTGCCTTCTTTCGCGGTAAACTTCCTGAGCACGGCCGCGAGTCAAATTTACGACATTATCTCATATTCCGGAGTCCAGATCTTAATCTTCCTGGCCGGGATTCAATCCGTTCCCAAGCATCTTTACGAAGCCGCAAAAATCGAAGGGGCGACCCAATACGATATATTCTGGAAAATAACATTCCCGATGGTTTCGCCGCTGATGTTGACCGCGGGGGTCTATACGATTGTCGACTCGTTCCTGCGCTCCGAACTCTTAACGACGATAAACGCGTTTAAAAGGGCGGGAACGCGGGGCTTGACCTCCGGGCTTGGCGAGGTGTCCAATTACGGTATTCACGCCTCGATGTCGTTGATGTTCGCCTTAACCTCGATTCTTTTAATCGCAATAGTATTATTCTTGATGTCAAAGTTGGTGTTCTACCATGACGAATAAAGAGAAAAAGACAACCTTCATCGAAAAATTGAAGGAAGAATACCGCAGGGTTAAAGGCGAATGGAAAAACCCGACATTGATTAAGGTGAGAAAGCGAAAGGCGCTAATATATAGCGGCGCTTTTGTCCGGACGATAATACTTATCGGATTGGTCTTTATTATTTTATTGCCGATTTTCGAAAAATTTTCCTTTGCTCTTCGCGATCCGATGAATATTACCGACCCTCAAGTAGTATTCATACCCAAAAAGCTGAGCACGCTGAATTTCCAGATTGCCATCGAGCTTTTGGACTTTCGGAGTTCTTTGGTCAACACGGTAGTTTTGTCGACATTTACGACATTGATTCAAGTGATGGCCAGCGCGATTGCCGGATACGCCTTCGCAAGGCTCCGCTTTCGGGGAAGCGATATTATTTTCTACATCGTTTTGTTTACTTTGGTGGTTCCTAACGAAACGCTGCATATCGCCCGCTTTCTTATGTTTACTCATTCCCGCTTTTTGGGACTGAAATTGATGGGCAATATTTTCTCAATGTACATTATGGCGGCTTTCGGAATGGGAATTCGCTCGGCGATATTCATATATTTGTTCAGGCAATTTTTCCGCGGCCTGCCGGTTGAGCTCGAAGAGTCGGCCGAAATCGACGGCGCCGGCGTTTTCCGGACGTTTTGGAGCGTTATGCTTCCAAACGCCAGGGGCGCAATCGTCGTCGTCGGTTTGTTCGCTTTTGTCTGGCAATGGAATGACTATTATTATGCCAGTCTCTTTCAATACGCGGACAATAATTTCCCAGTCCTGTCCACTAAATTGGCGAGCGGGACGGAACGGCTTTTCACGATATTGTCCGGTTGGGTAAGCGAGGGGAAAGAGTACTTTAAACATATAACCGACGAACAAGTTAAAGAAGACCCGCTCTTCCGCGGGTTAATCGCCAACACGGCGGCGTTGCTTATGATGATCCCGCTGCTTGTCGGATATTTGTTTGTTCAAAGAAGGTTTGTCGAAAGCATCGAGAGAACAGGCATTGTCGGATAATTATAAGGGGGGTTGCATTTATATTTGTAACCTCCCTTTGTTTTTGAATAAGCGAGGCAGTTATGGACGTTAAATCTCTGACATTGGAACAAAAAATCGGTCAAATGTTAATGTTCGCTTTCCACGGGACGGAATATAACGAGCAGATTTCCGCCTTTCTTTCCGAGTTTCATTTGGGCGGCGTCGTTTATTTTTATCGTAATATCAAGGGAATTGTTCAAGCGGCGGATTTGAACGGGAAAATTCAAAGCGAGGCGAAAATTCCGCTTTTTATCGGCATTGACCAAGAAGGGGGGGCGGTGTTAAGAATCATGGAAGGCATTACGCCGCTGCCGGGGGCGATGGCGCTCGCCAGCGCGCCTTCCGGGGATATTTACCGCGTCACCCGGGCGGTCGGGCGCGATTTAAAGAAATTGGGATTTAACTTGAATTTCGCCCCGGTTGCCGACATTAACAACAACCCCCGCAATCCGGTGATCAATTCCCGCTCCTATGGCGACGACCCCTCTTCAGTCGCCGAGCGCGTCGCGCAGGCGGGATTGGGGTTTCAGGACAGCCTTGTTTTGCCGACGGTTAAACATTTTCCCGGCCACGGCGACACCGCGGTTGATTCCCATCTCGGGTTGCCCGTCGTAAATAAAGGGGTAGAGGAATTATCGCGGGTCGAGCTAGCGCCTTTTCGGCGGGCGATAGACGCCGGGATTGACGGCGTTATGATGTCCCACATTCTTTTTCCCGCTTTAGACGAAAAATTCCCGGCGTCGTTGTCATATAATATAATAACCGGCCTGTTAAAAAAGAGAATGGGTTTTAACGGGCTAATCGTTACCGATTCCCTTACGATGGGAGCGATAGCGAAAAACTATTCGACGGAGGACGTTATTCGCCTTGGCGTTAACGCCGGCAACGACGTGTTGATATTCTGCGGGAGGGCGGAGCTTTCCGAGCAAAGGAACATTTACCAAACGTTCCTTAAACTCGTAAAGGAAAACGAGATTTCGGAGGCAAGGATTGACGAGTCGGTCCGGAAAATCTTGCGATTGAAAGAGAAATACGTTTCCCGTGAAATAGACCCTGATTCCGTCGGTCCGGCGGAGGAACGGGAATTTGCGGACCGCTTGCAGGCGGAAAGCATCACGCTCGTCCGTAATCGCGGTCTTATACCTTTATCCCCCGATAAAAGGGTTTTAGTATTATTTCCGCGGCTTAAGATTTTCAGTTTAATTGATAACGAGGATCAAAATTATAAATCGCTCGGCAATTTTTTGCCGTATGAGGAAATCATTATTGACGATGAAACAAATTTACAAGATATTGCTTGTCAAAGTGAAAATTATGATATAATATTGCTGGCTACATACAATGTATGCGCCGGCGATCGCCAACAACAATTATTCGAAGCCCTTGAGAAATCGAAAACGGTTGTTGTCGCGTTGCGCTCGCCTTATGATATTATGCATCTTCCGGGAGCGGAAAATTACATATGCATTTACGAGGCGACCGAACATTCCCTGCGTCATTTGAGTTTGTGTTTGTTAGGGAAAAGCCCGTTTCTGGGAAAATTACCGATTAAACTAGAGGTGAATTAGATGAGAATTATTATTGCGCAAGATTATCAGGAGTTAAGCGACCGGGCGTCCCGAATCATTGTCGGACTCATAACGGAGAAGCCGGATGCCGTTTTAGGCTTGGCGACCGGAAGCACCCCGATAGGCTTGTATCAAAAGTTGATTGAAAAATACCGCGAGAAGGTTTTGTCTTTCGAAAAAATAAAGACGTTTAATCTTGACGAATATTACGGCCTCTCGCCGGAACACCCGCAAAGTTATCATTATTTCATGCGTAAACAATTATTCGATCATGTCGACATCAAACCGGAGAGCATCAATATTCCCCGCGGTGTCGGCGCCGAACCGGAAGTTTTATGCCAAGAGTACAACGAAAAACTAAAAACGGCCAATATCGACCTTCAGGTATTAGGAATTGGCAACAACGGTCATATCGGTTTTAACGAGCCGGGCACGTCCTTTAATCAGGAGACGTTCGTTGTTGAGTTAGCCGCGGAGACGAGAGAAGCAAATAAAAGGTTTTTCTCGTCAATCGACGAAGTCCCGCGTCACGCTATCACGATGGGAATAAAGAATATAATGGAAGCGAAAAAAATATTGCTTTTGGCGTCGGGAGTTTCAAAAGCACCGGCAATAAAAAGGTTAATCTACGGCCCGATAAGCGAGGAATTCCCGGCATCGGTTTTAAAAAACCATCCCGATGTCACGGTTATTCTCGATCGCGAGGCGGCGTCGATGATTAAATAAATTTCAGGGAGGAGATATGAGAAAGTTTTTTGTAATTTACTTTGCGCTATTCTTGGTGTTGTTTGCTGTCGGATGCAATGGCGATAACACGGTAAAACTTGAGTCATTAACGCTGAATCGCGAAAATTTCACGATTGTTGTTGATGAGACGGCCCAGTTGTCGGTCACGGCTCAACCCAAAGGGGCGAGCGCCAGGGTTAATTGGAGCTCGTCGAATCCGGAAGTCGCGACGGTAAGCGACACCGGTTTAGTCACGGGAAAGAGCCCGGGAAAAGCGACGATAACCGCGACTTCGAAAGTTGACTCGAAAATATCCGTATCTGTTGAAGTAACGGTGACAGAATTATCCTATGACGATCCCGAGTCTTTGGAAATCACCACGCGCGATTCCATGGCTCTTCATTCGACTTTTTCCATTACTTTTGAGGTTTTTCCCGAAACCGCGAAACAGGAGGTTGAGTTTAGCAGTTCGGACGAAACGGTTGCGACGGTAAGCGAAAACGGTCTTGTTCTCGCCAAAGGCCTGGGGACAACGACAATCACGGTTACCGTGGTCGCCAACCCGGAAATCTCGCGAAGTTTCACGTTGGAAGTAACGGAAAGCGGCGATATTACCAAGCCGACCAGCATCGTTATTAACGGCGAAAGGGAAGTGGAAGAAGGCGGAACCATTCAATTTTCAGCGACCGTTTACCCGCTCGGCGTAAATCAGGATGTTATTTGGAGCCTGAATAGCGAAACGTATGCGACAATTAGCGAGAACGGCAGATTGACCGCCTTAAAACAAGGCTCGGTTTATGTAATCGCGACTTCGGCGGTTGACGATAACGTGATGGAAATGGCCTTGGTTACGATTAAGGCAAAAAAGGCTGAAGAACCTTATCCCGATTTAGAACAATATGTTATCAAGATTATGGCCGCTTCGCACGCGACGCATGAACATGACCCGTTTCTGGAAAAATACGTCGGTGTCGACAAAGCGGCGAAACAGCAGATCTGGCGGGCGGTGGAAGATAATTTCAACTGCAAGTTAGAAGTTGTCGCCTATCCCGACGCGGCTCCCTGGGGACCCCAACGCGTTTCTTGGATAATCCAAAAAGCGACGACCGGCGAGGCTGAAGCGGATATTTTCGTCGCGGCCAGCGAATGGACTAAAGAATTAGTCGAAGGCGGCGCCTGCTATGATCTTAGCGAGTATTACCACCAATACGGTAAAAATCAAATGAGTAACGCCCTGAAAGCGGCGGCCACATACAAAGGCGGCATTTACGCTTTCCCGGCGGTTTCGGCGGCGAGCATTAACGTTGAAAAGGGAATTTTCTATAACGTGAATCTGCTGACCAGTCTGGGTATTGAATCCCCCGCGATAGCGTTTAACGAGGGCCGATGGACATACACGGATTTCTATAATTATATGTTGGAAGTGCAGTCAAAACTGGGCGACGAACAATACGCAATAACCGGCGAGCCGTCGAAGTATTGGATCGGTATGGTTAATGCCGGCGGGGTAAAACTTGCCGACACGATCACGTTAAGCGTTAATGTCCTGCACCAGTATTCGTTCCAGGCGGCCGAAGTATTGCGCGATTTATATGAGGCGGGAGCTTGGGATCCGGCCTCCGACAGTTGGGAAGTTACAACGGCGTTTTCCGAAAGCCGGGCTGTTTTCCAACACGGAGAGTATTGGTTCGTAAAAACCGATAACCGTTTTAAACCAAATTTATGGGGAGACGGCACCACCAAATACGGCTTTGTCCCGTTTCCGTATCCCAACGGTTTTGCCAAGAGCGCGACTAGGACATACAACGCCGGAGGCCACTTCTACATTTTAGGCAAAGGAAGAGAGTACCCCTCCAACGTTACCGCAAAGGATATCTATCGCGCTTATACAACGGTGTTGCTTGAAACCAAGCAATATTTGGAACAAGACCAAAGCTTTGATGAAGAACAACAAATGAGAAACCAAGCGCAAAGCCGTTTGGATGACCCGGACTCGATCGAAGCCTTGCTCTTTTTCGGTCCCGATAAGGCAATTTTTGATCCGATTGAATTGCTGGATCCATTATGGAAAGGCGGAAGCTTGGGCGGCGCGCTGCGCTCCGTCGTTATTAGCGGCGATGATTTTCACGAAACGCTGGCGCCCCATATACCGCGATTAGAAATAGAACTAATGAACACTTACGGGTAATTCTTTGCCTAAAATTTATTATTGCAATATTAGGCGAAAAAGTGTATAATATTGATGTAATCCTTTTCATAAGGAAAAGCAAAATTATCATAAAAAGAGGAGGAGTTTAATGAAAAGAAGATGGATAGCGTTATTACTGATATTCACTTTAGCATTCGTCTTTGTCGGCTGTAAAAAAAATGGCGATGATAATAAAAATGATCCCAGATCCGTAGAAATTTCGATTGACGGGACTAAAATCTCGGAAATCACTCTGGAAGTGGGAGAAGAAAAGACGGTTGTCGCCAAAGTAAAACCCGACGCGGCCTCACAAGACGTCGTTTGGGAGTCCAAAAACCCGGCGATAGCCACGGTGGATAACGGGAAAATAACCGCCGTCGCTGAAGGCGAAACCGACATAATCGCTAAAGCGAAAGCCAAAGATAGCGTGCAAGCCAAATTGAAGGTAATCGTTGTTGGTCCTCCGGCCGATCCGGAAAGTGTCGAGATTGTTTACACTAAAACAACGGTTCCAAAAGGCGGGACGCTTGATTTATCGGCGATCGTATTACCGGAAGACGCCAGGCAAGAAGTTGAATGGGAATCCGACAACCCTTTGATTGCCACGGTAAATGACAGGGGCACCGTAACCGGCATTGATATCGGCACAGTTACTATAACCGTAAAAGTCAAGGCCAATCCCGCATTGACCGACAGCATTGAGATTGAAGTACACGAAGCGCACGCGGGAGACCCGGAAGTAAAAATTCAAGGCGAAGGCGAAGTGCAAGTCGGTTCGACAATAACTTTGATGGCTATGATCGTACCCGATTATTATAGTCAAAGAGTAACCTGGCAGAGTTTGAATCCTTCAATCGCCACGGTTGACGATAAAGGCGTGGTTACCGGGCTAAAAGAAGGTCAGGTATGGATTGTCGCGACTTCGGTGGAAGACCCGAACATCCAGGGTATGCACCCGGTTGTCGTAAAACCGAAACCGGCCCCCATTCCGTATCCCGATTTGCAGGGTTATGAGATTATTATCATGGCAGCCCCGCACGCGCTGCACGAGCATGATCCTTTCTCTGACGAATATGGAAGCGACGACAAAGTGGCTAAGCAACAAGCATGGCAGGAAGTCCAAAATCTGATGAACTGCGAGCTCAAGGTTATAGGTTATCCCGACTCGGCTCCTTGGGGTCAAGCGCGTATTGACTGGCTGAACAACACCGCGACTACCAATCAAGCCGAATGCGATATTTTCGTGTCAGCAACAGAATGGTTGATACAACTGGTTGAAGGCGGCGCTGCGCATGATGTATTGGGGTATTACCAAAAATACGGTCAAAACGCTATGTCGCCCGGATTAAAAGGAGCGTCAACTTATAAAGGCGGGCTTTACTCTTTAATATATCCCCCCGTCGAAGGTCTAACCGTTGACAAAGGTCTATTCTATAACGTCAACTTGATCGAACAGCTCCAATTGACATCCCCCGCGAAGAAATTCAATGACGGCGAATGGTCATTCAGCGACTTCAAAGAATACGTCCTGGAAGCGAATAGCCGTCTTGGCGAGGATATGAGCGTATTAAGCGGCCGTCCCGTATTGTATTACATGGGGATGGTTAACTCTTCGGGCGTTCCTCTGGCGAACATTGTCACGAATTCCGTTAACTTCAGTCACACGATTGCCGTTGACACCGTCAATTTAATCAAAGATTTATATGACGAGGTCGGCTGGGGCGATATCGCTTGGGACGCTTCGGTAGTATCTTTTAACGAACAAAGATCGATTTTCCAAAGCGGCGATTATTGGTTTATCAACACTGATAACCGTTGGCCGAAAAATCATTGGGGCGAAGGCACAACCAGGTTCGGTTACGTTCCTTATCCCTATCACGACAGCAAATCAAAAGATGACGCCATGACTACCGGAATGGGCGGCGCTTGTTATATGCAAGCGAACGGACGTCAGTATCCGGCTCATGTGAACTCCGAATACGTATACCGCGCGTTTACGGAAATGATGTTGAAAACCGCGGAAAAGATTAAAGCGGACGTCACTTATGATCCGGAACAAAAGATGAGAAACGCGGCTATGAACAAGCTAAGCGATCCCGAGTCCGTCGACGCGATCATTTTCTTCACGAGCGACAGAGTGTTGTTTGACCCGATGTATGAATTGGGCGGCGGCACGGTACGCTTCACTTTGGCAACCGCGATTGAAGACGTCGTTGTCAGAGGCGAAGATTATGCGGAAACGATCGCCGAGATACAACCCGACATTATTAAAGCGCTTGTCGATGTTTATGGCTCGTCATAAAAACCGCTAATTTAAAGACCGCTATGCGTTTGCTTGGCGGTCTTTTTTTATGTTTAAAAACCATTTATCAACCGGATAATTTATTCGCCGTTTATAAGGTTTAATATGAATTTGTAAATTGTTATTTATCGCAAATTATGCTATAATAATAACGGTGAATTTATATGGACTTCAACAAATTTGTTGAAAGCAAATTGTTTCGCGGGTTTGATTGGCTATACCGTTTGCTGGTTATCAATCTCCTATCGATTCTTATCCCGTTGGCTCTCGCCATCGGACCGTATTTGTTGTATTATCATTTCGGGTGGTATTTTTTTCTGATAATCGGCTATGTTTTCGCGGTTTTCGCCTTGATTCCCTGCGTGATAAATTCTTTTTTTATAATCAAGCATTATAAAGAAGAAAAAGCGGGCAATGTTTTTATTCTTTACTTTCAAAATCTCGTGCTCATTTTTAAAAATATATATATCTATGAATTAACGATTATTCCCGCGGGCGGGTTGCTGGCGTTTGGATCCGCTTATTATTGGGCGGCTTTGGGCGCCGAGAATTTCGCTAGTCTTGACGCGTGGGTCAGAGTTTTAATGATTACGGGGTTCGTTTTTTCTTTTTTTTGTTTTTGCGCCGTGATATTGTCAATCGTCAATATGCCGATGATCGTTTCTTATTTTCGAATGAAAACCCTGGATTTATATAAAATATCGTTTTATATAGCTTTTCGGTATTTTTTCCGCACGTTCTTATATCTTGTGATTTTCGGCATTCCCATTATTTTGGCACTCCAATTCCCGTCCTTTTTTTTACCCGTATACACATTGATCGGGATCAGTTTGCCTTTATATTTGCTTTATTTATTGTCAAGGAATTTCTACTGGCATTTGAGCCGCAATCTTGACGATTTAAAAAATATGGATAAATATGATTTAAAAGGAGAGGACAATGAAAATAGGAATTGATCGAATTGACGAGCATCTGCCCTTATTTGCCGGGAAAAGAATCGGTTTGATCACCAACCCGACCGGCATTGACGGGCGGCTACGGTCAACGATTGACGTTTTGAAAGAAAAGGTGAATCTAGTCGCTTTATTCGCGCCGGAACACGGTATTCGCGGGGATTTGCAGGCCGGCGTTCATTTGGAATCCCACGTCGACGAAAGATCGCAAATAATCGTATACAGCCTTTATACGCAGGAGAAGAAACCGACCAAGGAGATGCTCGACGCTATCGACGCGCTGTGCATCGATATCCAGGACGCGGGATCAAGGTTCTACACTTACATCTACACGATGGCTTACGCGATGATCGCCTGCGCCGAGCATGATAAGGAATTCATCGTTTTTGACCGGCCGAACCCGATAAACGGAGTCGACGTCGAGGGTAATATTTTAGACCTTAAATACCGTTCTTTTATCGGTTATTACCCGATTGTTCAAAGGCACGGACTCACTATCGGCGAGCTAGCCCGTCTTTTTAACGAAGAATACAATATCGGCTGCCGGCTGACGGTCGTGCCGATGATAGGGTGGAAAAGAGAGATGTTTTATCCGGAAACCGGCCTATTATGGATCGCGCCTTCGCCGAATTTGCCGACATTGGAAACGGCGCTTGTTTACAACGCGACCTGTATTTTCGAGGGAACCAACGTTTCCGAAGGCCGGGGGACGACGCTGCCGTTTCAAATCGTCGGCGCCCCTTATATCGATCCGTACGGGTTATCCGACGCGATGAACGATTTTGGTTTTCCCGGCGTCTTTTTCCGGCCGATATTTTTTAAACCGACGTTTTCCAAGCATGCCGACAAGCAATGCAGCGGGATTCAGATTCATGTTTTTGACGCCAAGCTTTTCCGACCGGTGAAAATCGGTTGGACGCTCTTTGACGTCATTCGGAAAATGTACCCGGAAGATTTTAAAATCAACCCGCCGTGGCGCGAGGGCAGCCCCAACATGTTACAATACAACACGGGCTGCGATTATATCCAAGACGGGGCGTATGATCTTGACGAATTATACGCGATAATCGATCGCGATTCCGATATTTTTTCTAAGACGAGAGAGAGGTATTTGATATATTGATGAAAAGAGCTTATTTGCTTCTAGTTTTGTTCGCGTTTTCCTTGATTTTGCCGGCGTGCCGTCTTATTCCCGCCGATCCCGGTCACGGGAGCGAAAAGGCGGTTCTGACGGGAATCGACTTAATCGATGAAAATTTGCATGTTTTTGCCGGCAAGAGGGTCGGATTAATAACCAACCCGACGGGAATAAACAGCAAGTTTCAATCGACAATAGACATTTTATACGAAAAAACGAATCTTACCGCCTTGTTTGCGCCCGAGCACGGGATCAGGGGAGATCGCCAGGCCGGCTCTTACGTAGAATCGTATGTCGACGAGAAAACCGGGCTCACGGTTTACAGTCTTTATGGGAATCAAAAAAAGCCGACGGCGGGGATGCTCCAGGACGTGGATATTCTTTGCATTGATTTGCAGGATGTCGGAGCGCGTTTTTACACCTACATTTATACGATGGCCTACGCGATGGAAGCGTGCGCGCAGTATAATAAGAAGTTTGTCGTTTTTGACCGCCCCAATCCGTTGGGCGGAATTGTTGCCGAGGGGAATATTCTTGACACAGACTATCGCTCCTTCGTCGGCATGTACCCGATTGTTCAAAGGCACGGGATGACGATCGGCGAGCTCGCGCGAATGTTTAACGAGGAATTTGGCATCGGTTGCGATTTGACGGTTATTGAGATGAAGAATTGGAAGCGAAGCATGTATTTTGACGACACCTCGCTTCCCTGGGTAATCCCGTCCCCCAACATGCCAAGTTTAGACACGGCGATCGTTTATCCCGGAACTTGCGTTTTTGAGGGTACGAATATGTCCGAGGGTCGGGGCACGACATTGCCGTTCGAGTTAATCGGCGCCCCGTATATTGACGCCGAGGAATACGCTCAGGCTTTGAACGATCTCGAATTGCCGGGGGTAAAATTCCGCCCCGCTTATTTCACGCCGATGTTTTCCAAACATCAAAACGCGTTATGCGCCGGCGTTCAGGTGCACGTCACGGACCGGGATGTTTTTCCGGCGGTCAAAGTTGGTTGGGCGATGCTTGACGTTGCCCGCGACTTATACCCGAAAGATTTTGCTATTCTTAACGCTTCCAATCACGGTTGCATGCTTAATCTGCTCACGGGAAGCGGCTATATTACCGCGGACATTTATTCGCTTGAAGAACAATTTGATATTATTGACCGCGACACCGCCGAATTCATGGCGATCCGGGAGAAATATTTATTATATCGGGAGTGAAAGCGATGAAGTCGGCAAAGGAAATGACTTTAAAGGAAAAAATCGGCCAACTGTTTTTTTTCGGTTTTCCCGGGAATGAGCTTTCACCGGAAATCATCGCTTTAATTGAGGAATACAAACTTGGGAATATTATTCTATTCGCGAGAAATATCAAAACGCCGAGGCAGTTATTCGAACTGAACAAAGAAATCCATGATAGAATTTCCCGCGCGACGGGTATTATGCCTCTAATCGCCATTGATCAGGAAGGCGGGATGGTGACCCGGATTATGAATGGCGTCACTTTTCCTCCCGGTAATATGACGATGGCGGCGACTGACCGGGAAATGGCATACCGGGTCGGAAAGATCGTCGGCGAGGAATTGCGGGCGCTGGGAATCAACATGAATCTCGCTCCCGTCCTTGACGTTAACAACAATCCCGACAACCCGGTGATCGGCGTGCGCAGTTTTTCCGACGACCCGGAAACGGTGGCGCGTTTTGGTCTGGAATATATCCGGGGGCTACAAGGAGCGGGTATCATCGCCACCGGAAAACATTTCCCCGGCCACGGCGACACTGCCTTGGACAGTCATTACGCCTTGCCCGTGATCGGTCATGATAAAGACCGGCTGGACCGGGTTGAACTCTATCCTTTCCGCCGGGCTATCGAGAACAATATCGACGCCATTATGTCGGCGCACGTGATTTTCCCTGCTTACGAGAACGGGGAGCTGCCGGCGACTTTATCGGAGAAGGTCTTGACCGGCCTATTGCGCGGCGAATTGGGATTTGGCGGATTGATTGTCAGCGATTGTATGGAAATGAAAGCTATCGACGATCACTTTACCGCGCCCCGGGGGGCGCTTGCGGGTTTGCTTGCCGGCCTTGACATGGTTTTCATTTCCCACGCGCCGGAGAAACAGCGCGCGGCGCTGGAACTATTGACGGCGACCGTCGAGTCGGGAGAATTCCCGCTTTCGCTCTTGGATGAAAAAGCGGAAAGAATCCTTCGTTATAAAGAGAAAATCTATCCGACAATTAAAGAACATTTTTATAATCGGGATTACGACGCCGTGACCGCGGTTTTGACTTCTTCGGAACACCGAAATACGGCGGCCGCGGTGGTCGACGCCTCGCTAACGAAAGTCAAGGGAAAGGATTTCCGCCCCGTCGGGAAGACGCTTGTAATCGCGCCCGACCCGCGGGCCGTGACCATCGCCGAGGACAAGGTAGCCGCGCTTTCGATTACCGACGCCGTGCGTCATTCGGGCCTGCCTTATGACGTCGTAAAAATTGAAAGAAATATCGCAAGCGACACCATTGACGAAATCGTCTCTCGGGCGCGGGATTATCAAACCGTGGTGATTTGCACGTGGAACGCAGCTTCCACGGGTCAAGCGGAATTGGCGCGGAAGCTATACCGAGCTTGCGCCGACCTGTACGTCATCTCCACCCGCAACCCTTACGATATCTTTGCTTTTCCCGAAATCGATAATTATTTATGTTTATACGAATATACCCCGAATTCCGTGGCGACGCTCCTTAAGTATTTAAAGGGAGAAATATATCCATCGGGGAAGTTGCCGGTAAGGTTATGGCGGCCGCCGAAAATCGGCGCCTCGCTTTACGTCGGGCTTCCCGATTACGCGCTCGAGAAGAATATCGAGTACTTGCGTTTATTGAAACGTCACGGTATTGATAGAATATTTATTTCCGGCCATATGCCGGAAATGAAAGCCGGTTTTGAAGGCGAGCTGCGCGAGATTGTTTCCGTCGCGAACGATTTGGGAATGAAAGTGATCCTCGATATCTCTCCGGCGGCGTTTTCAAAGATAACATTGCCTCCGATTTATGCTTTGAGACTTGATTACGGCTTTAGCCGCGAGGAAATCGTCCGCCTGGCAAACGAGGCCGATTATAGAATCGAACTAAACGCCTCGACGATCAGCGAGGAGGATTTGAGATATTTGCTTAACCGGGGGATGCGTCCGGAAAGACTGCGCATAAGTCATAATTTCTATCCCAAACCCTATACGGGTCTCTCGCATGAAGAAGTATTGAAGAAAAACCTTGCGTTCCGGAAATACGGGTTTAAAGTGGCGGCTTTTATCCCGTCCCAAGTTAACAAGAGACCGCCCCTCTACGAAGGGCTTCCGACCGTGGAAGATCATCGCCGCATGCCTTTATTGGCGGCGTTGTCGGAAGTCGCCGGGCTTGAGTTGGACGAGATATATTTCGGCGACGCTTACGTCGGCGAGGACGAACTCGCGGCGGCGTTGGCATATGACGGGAAGACCGTCTATGTTCCCCTCGCATTATACCCGGGAATCACGGACAATGAAAAAGCGATGCTATTACGGGAGCACCGCAATCGTCTCGACGCCACCCCGTATTTTATTCGCTCGTCGGTTCGTTCGCGCGACGCCGCGATTAAACCGCGCAACACGGTAGCCCGCGGTCTTTGCGAGGTTACCGTCGATAACGAGCTTTTCGGGCGATATCAGGGGGAAGTGGCGATTATGACGAGCAATCTTCCCGCCGACCGGCGCGTGAACGTCGTCGGCAAAGCGATCGTCACCGATTTTGCCATTAACGAGATAAAGAAGGGAAAGAAATTCAAATTTATTTTGACGGGTGAGAATTCATGAAAAAGGCCGTTATCGCCGTCGACGCCGGCGGGACAAAAACCCGAGTCGCCCTGATCGACGAAAAAAAACGGATTGTCTCGGAAATATACGGCTCGGCCGGGAGCCCCGCCGCAACCTCTCCCGACGCCTCCTTCTCGGTCGTTTCGGGGCTTGTGGAAGAGATGCGCGGTCGCTTTAGCGGCGATTATGACATCGTTTGCGTTCAAATGGGCGTCTCCGGGTTTGGGATTATTCCCGACCCTGCCGCTTTCGAGCGTCGTCTTTGCGAGCGGTTGGGGTTGGAGGTCGCGGTCAATGATGACGGTTACGTCACCCTGCATTCCCTGATGAAAGGAAAGCGGGGCGAATGGATCGCGGTAATCAGCGGGACGGGAAGCAGCTGTTACGCGACTAACGGCAGGGAGACGCTTTTGCTCGGCGGATACGGCCACCTCTTGACCGAGGCCGGCTCGGCTCACGCCGCCGTGAAAACGGCCGCGGCCGAAGCAATCCGCCAATTTGAAGAAGGAGAGCCACTTTCGCCTTTGAGCAGAGCGCTTATGGAAGAAGTCGGGATCGATAACGTCTATCGTTTTAAAGTCTTTTTCTTTAACAATCCCAAAAGCAAAATCGCCGAACGCGCGCGGTTCATATCGGCGCGCGCCTTGGCGGGAGACGAGGAGGCGGCCGCGATTTTAAAGCAATGCGGGCGCGA
>DGED01000045.1:16119-16304 GCA_002385755.1 Caryophanales bacterium UBA3935
GAAGATTCGGAAGACCCGATATACGGAGCTTATTATCTCGCGTTAGAGAGGGGAAAATTATGATAGCGATCGGTTTGATGAGCGGGACTTCGCTTGACGGCGTCGACGCCGCGCTCGTCGAGATTAAAGATGAAAAATATTATTTGTTAAAATACGAGCTTTTGCCTTACGAGGAAGAGTTTCGG
>DGED01000045.1:16498-19441 GCA_002385755.1 Caryophanales bacterium UBA3935
AAACTTTTGGCGGGAACGCCGTATAAATACGAAGATATCGCGTTTGTGGCGTCGCACGGGCAAACAATCTGGCACAACCCCCGGAGCGACGGTGTTTTGGTGCCGTCGACCCTGCAGATCGGCGAGCCGGGCGTCATTACTTATTACACGAACATCCCGGTCGTCGCCAATTTCCGTTCGATGGATATTATCGCCGGCGGCGAGGGGGCGCCGATGGTGCCGATGTCGGAATACTTGCTTTTCCGAAGCGCCACCGAAAGCGTGGTATTGCAGAACATCGGCGGGATCGGGAATTTGACCTATATCCCCAAAAACGCGGAAATTAACGAGGTAATCGCTTTTGACACCGGTCCCGGCAACGTCATGATCGACTATTACACAAACAAATATTTCTCCCGCCCGTATGACGACGGGGGAAGGATCGCTTTGAGCGGGAAGGTGATCGGCGAGATTTTAACCGAGTTAAAGCAAGATCCCTTTATTACTCGGAAACCGCCGAAATCAACCGGTCGCGAGCAATATAACCAATCCTTCATGGAAGGGCTCGCCGCTCGTTTCGCCTTCGAGCGGTATGACAAGCGTGATATTATCGCCACCGTCGCCGAGTTTACCGTTTACGCAATCGCCTTCGGTTGCCGGCGCTTTATCGGGCCGTTCGACCGCATTATCCTTGGCGGGGGCGGCAGCCATAATCTATATATCGTAAGCCGATTGGAAGCGGAACTCGGGCAAAAAATATACCGCCAGGAGGATCTGGGCTTTAACGGCGACGCCAAGGAAGCGATGGCGTTCGCGATTTTGGGATATCTAACCTTGCAAAACAAGGCGGGAAACATTAAAAGCGTGACCGGCGCCCGCGAGGCGGTCGTATTAGGAAATATTACCCCAAGAAAGGATGACGACAAATGGCGACTGATTTAAATAAACTTCTTACCGAACAAAGAAATATCTCGACGGCCGACATCGACTTGCTATCGGCCGCGGAGATCGCGAAGAAAATTAACGACGAGGATAAAACGGTGGCTATCGCCGTGGAAAAAGCGATTCCCCAGATCGCGGCGCTTGTGGAAAAGGCCGTCGCGGTTTTAGACGCGGGCGGCCGCCTGATATACATGGGCGCGGGAACGAGCGGGAGAATCGGCGTTCTCGACGCCGTCGAATGCCCGCCGACGTTCGGCGTCTCGCCGGATAAGATTCAGTGCCTGATGGCGGGCGGAGAGTATGCTTTTGTCAGGTCGGTCGAGGGGGCGGAAGACTCGACGGAAGCGGCCGTCGCCGATTTGAAGAGAATAAATCTCACGGCGGCCGACATCGTTATCGGCATCACTGCCAGCGGCAGGACCCCATACGCCGTCGCCGGCGTGAAATACGCGAAAGAGATCGGCTGCGCCACCGGCTCGATTTCGACCGCGGCCGAAAGCGAAATCGCCCGGATCGTTGACTTCCCGATCGAGGCGATTACCGGGCCGGAAGTCATCGCCGGTTCGACGCGGATGAAATCGGGCACCGCTCAGAAACTTATCTGCAACATGATCTCCACGACCGTCATGATCAAACTGGGAAAAGTCTATCAAAATTTGATGATCGACGTTCAGCCGACGAACGAAAAACTCATAAACCGCGCCCGAAACATACTCGTTCAGGCCGCCGGTATCAGTTACGATGAGGCGGTCGCTTATCTTGAGAAATACAACACGGTAAAAAAGGCGCTTTTCAGTTTGCTTTCCGGAGTCGAGTCGCTTGCCGAGGTCGAGCGCTATCTTGACCGGGCGAAAGGACATATCCGCAAGGCTTTGGAGCTGGCGCGAGATGATAAGAGCAATTGAGATTAAAAACCCCAGCGGACGGGTTATCCGAGGCTATCTTGACCGCCCCGAGGATTTTAACGGCACCGTGGTCGTTTATTTTCATGGTTTTACCGGGAATTTAACCGAGCATGGCGGGATGTTCCGTGATTTTTCCCGTTTGATCGCAAAGCTGGGCTTTTCATCCCTGCGCTGTGATTTTACCGGCAACGGCGAGTCGGAAGGAAGTTTTCGCGATTTTACCTACGATACCTTGGTTGAGGATGCCCGGACGATTATTGATTACGCCCTTGATTTGGACAAAAAGGAAATCATTCTTCTCGGCTACAGCATGGGCGGCGCCGTCGCCGCGCATATGGCCGCGAGAAGACCCGGGGAGATATCCCGTCTCCTTTTATGGTCGCCCGCCGGCAACCTTTCCGCCTTGATAAAAGCAAGATACGAAAAAGCCCCGAAACTCGACAACGGCAACGTCGATTGCCCGAACTTCGAGCTTTCGAAAGCATTATATGAATCTCTTTCCCGGTATGATTGGCGCTCCGGGTTGGAAAGATTCAAGAACCCGGTGAAAATAATCCACGGCCGGCTAGACCGAGCCGTCGATTACTTGGAAGCATACCGTTATTGCGGATTGTTCCCGAACGCGTCCGTCGATATTATCGAGGAAGCCGGACACGGTTATGATTCCCGCGAAACCCGGGAGCGTTTATTCAATAAATCAGTGGAATTTTTGCGAGGTAGAGAAGATGAAAATAATAGTTTGCATTAAACAGGTGCCGGGCACTTCCGAAGTCGAAATCGACCCCGTAACCGGCGTTTTGATTAGGGATGCCCGCAACACGAAAATGAACCCGTATGATTTGTACGCCATTGAAACGGCTTTAAGAATCAAGGGACTGACCGGCGCTACGGTGACGGCCATCTCGATGGGGCCGCCCCAGGCGGAACAAGTCCTGCGGGAAGCTTTATGGATGGGGTGCGACGACGCCGTGCTCCTTAGCGACCGGAAATTCGCCGGCGCCGACGTCGTGGCCACGAGTTACGCGTTATCATCCGGAATCAAAAAACAAGGCGGATTCGATTTAATCGTTTGCGGGAAGCAGACGACCGACGGCGACACGGCTCAGGTCGGGCCGGA
>DGED01000045.1:19590-23894 GCA_002385755.1 Caryophanales bacterium UBA3935
CTTGTCGTTTCCGTCAGCATGGATAAAACGACGGAAGAGTGGGAAATTGATTTTCCTTGTCTGATTACCGTCGATAAGGGAATTTTCACACCCAGGCTCCCGTCTTATAAGCGCGGGCGGGAATTTAAGGATTATAAAATCAAGGTCTTGACTTTCGCCGATATGGAAGACCAGGACGAGAACCATTACGGACTTAAGGGTTCGCCGACGCAAGTCGAGCGGATGTTCCCGCCGGAAAGGATAACCGATAAGGAAGTATGGCGCGGGGATTCGGAAGAATTGGCCGAGAAAATGACCGCTAAATTGAAGGAATTGAAGGTGCTTTAATATGGCCAAAATCAAAGTCAATCAAAGCAAAGTAACCCCCGAGATCGCGGAGAAATCAGTCAAACTTTGCCCGTTTAACGCGATATATTATCAGGACGGGGTATTGGGAATCAACGAGGCTTGCCGGATGTGCAAGATTTGCGTCCGGAAAGGCCCGGAAGGCGTTTTCTCGCTTGAAGAGGAAGAGGCGGCCCCGGCGATTGATAAAAGCCAATGGGTTGGGATCGCCGTTTTTATCGAGCATGGCGCCGAGGGGATTCATCCCGTCTCGTTTGAACTCATCGGCAAGGCAAGGGAGCTCGCCGAGGTTATAAGCCATCCGGTTTACGCCGTCCTGTTTAGCGATAACGCGAGAAAATATACCGACGAAATACTTTCTTACGGCGTCGACAAAGTATATTGCTACGAACATCCGAAATTCCGTCATTTTAACGTTGAGATATATACGAACGCGATGGAACATTTTATTAACAACGTCAAACCCACGGTTATTCTCTACGGGGGCACGTCCTTGGGCAGGAGCTTCGCTCCGCGCGTCGCCGCCCGTTTCCGCACCGGCCTCACCGCCGACTGCACGATTTTGGGAATGAAACCGAATACCGATTTGATTCAAAACCGCCCGGCTTTCGGCGGGAATATCATGGCGGGAATCGTTTGTCCGAATCACCGCCCGCAAATGGCGACGGTGCGGTATAAAATTTTCAAAAAACCGGAGAAAACGACGCCCTTCGGCGAAGTGGTAATGATGGACGCGGCGGGATTGTCATTTAAAGCCGGCTCGAGATTGCTCGCCGTTAAACCCAAACCGAAAGAAATCGATATTAGCGAGGCGGACGCGATTGTGGCCCTGGGAAGGCCGTTTAAAACTCCGGCCGATTTCGCCATGGCCCAAGAGCTTGCCGATTTGTTGGGCGCCCAGATTGCCGGGACAAGGCCTTTGGTCGAGGCCGGGATGATTGACCCGCGCAAGCAGATCGGTCTTAGCGGCCGAACGGTCGCCCCGAAGCTGCTGATAACCCTCGGGGTAAGCGGCGCCGTCCAGTTTACCGCCGGGATGACGGGGAGCGAGCTTGTGTTCTCGATTTGTTCCGACCCCAACTCGCCTATTTTTAACGTCGCGCACTTCGGCCTGGTAGGCGATTTATTCGAAATCGTGCCCAAGTTGATCGACGAGATTAAAGCGCAGAAAGGAATGGAATAATTATGTATAAGAAGATTAACCAACAAGATTTGGCATATTTCTCCGCTTTTATTTCGGCGGAACGCTTGATTTCGGGCGAGGCGATCGTCGAGGAATACGCGAAGGACGAGCTGGGCACGGTCAAGAATTTTCCGGAATTGGTGATCAAGGCGCTTTCGGCGGAAGAAATATCGAAGATTATGAGATACTGTAACGAGAACAAGATACCGGTCACGGTCCGGGGCAGCGGCACGGGTTTGGTCGGCGGATGCGTCCCCTTGGAGGGCGGGATCGTCCTTGAGACGACGTTGATGGATCAGATACTCGAGCTTGACGAGGAGAATTTGGTCCTGACGGTCGAGCCGGGAGTTTTACTGATGGATATCGCCAGTTATATCGAGCCGAAAGGTTATTTTTACGCTCCCGACCCGGGCGAGAAAAGCGCCACAATCGGCGGCAACATCGCGACCAACGCCGGCGGCATGCGGGCGGTAAAGTACGGCGTGACCCGCGACTGGGTTCTTGCCCTTGAGGTCGTGCTTCCGAACGGGGAGATTACTCAGTTCGGCCGGAAGGTGGTCAAGGACACGACGGGGTTTTCGCTTAAGAATTTAATCATCGGGAGCGAGGGAACGCTCGCGATCGTGACCAAGGCCTATCTTAAGCTCATCCCCCGCCCGGCCCACGCGATCAGCTTATTGGTTCCTTTTAAAACTTTGGAAGACGGCATCGACAGCGTGCCGGCCCTTTTGCAATCCGACACCGATCCGACTGCGATCGAGTTTTTCGGCCGAGCGACGGTAGAGTTTGCCGAGATGTTTTTGGGTAAAAAATTTCCCGACGCCGATTATCAAGCCTATATACTGCTTACTTTTGACGGCATCGACGAGGAGGACGTCAAGCGCAAGTATCAGCGCGCGGCGGAATTATGCTTGGATAAACTGGGCGCCGAGGACGTGTTGATCGTCGACACCGACGAGAGAAAGAGCGATGTCTGGGACGCGCGCGGCGCTTTTCTGGAAGCGATTAAAGCGTCGACGACGGCGATGGACGAATGCGACGTCGTCGTGCCGCGGGCGAAAGTCAACGATTTTATCCGCTTCACTTATGAATTGGCGAAAAAATACGATATCCGTATTCCCAGTTTCGGCCATGCCGGCGACGGCAATCTCCATATCTACATCTGTAAGGATGATTTAAGCGACGAGGATTTCGCCCGCAAGCTGGACGCCGTCTTTGCGGAATTATACGCGAAAGCGAAAGAATGCGGCGGACTGGTCTCGGGCGAGCACGGCATCGGTTACGCGAAAAAGGAATATATGCGCGAATTGCTCGGGGAAACGCAAGTCAATTTAATGCGGGGAATTAAAAAAGTATTCGACCCAAACAACATTTTAAACCCCGGCAAAATCATCTAATCGCTCGATAAACCAATTAACTTTTAAAAAAGTTAAAAATAATCTTTATTTTTTAGTCGCTATATGATATAATACTTAATGAAAAGGTTTTATAAACGCCTTCGGGCGCTTATAAAAAAAAAATAAGAGAAGGAGAAAGATATGAAAAGAAACAGTTTTCTAGTGGTTTTGTTGCTTTTTGCTTTGGCATTTCTTTTCGTAGGTTGTAAGAAAGAAGAAGAACCGGAACCGAATCCGATTCTTGTGGTTGGCAACATCGAATTGCAAACGGAAGAAGGCAAAACCGTTAAAATCAACGCGGCAATCGCTAATGTTGAAGACGAAGAAGAATACGAACTTGAATTCTCTTCGAGCGATCCGACGATTGCCGAAGTTGACGCCAATGGAAATGTCGATGCCAAAAAGGCTGGAGAAGCGACGATAACTGTATCCATAAAAGATTTTGAAGATCAAAAAACGGAAGTAAAAGTTATCGTTCTTGCAAAACCGACTCCTCCGGGCAAAGAAATCATTGAAGAGTTTATCCCCGAATCGATTGATATTATGGGATTCGTTTCAATGGAAGTCGGCGCCAGCGAGAAATTCATGGCGATAGTAAAACCCGCCTCCGCATATCAAGTATTGGTATGGTCGACGAGCGATCCTTCGATTGCGACGGTTGACAACGAAGGAAACGTCACCGCTCACAGTTTCGGAACGGTTACCATCACGGCGCACTCCGCGATTGCCCCGGACGTAAAGGATTCTTTCGAAGTTGTAGTTAAAGAAACGGGCGAAGATCATGAGATCGCCAAGAAAGCTTTTGACTACATTCTGGAGAGAATTCCGAAATACGTTACCGAATCATTTGATCTTCCCGTTTATCCCAACCCTGATGTAACGATTACGTGGAAAGATGCATCTGGCACGGTACTGGCTGACAATCGTTATGTTTATAACGAAGACATTACCGAAGACACGACGGACGCCGTTATTTGCTTGATCGAATACGGGTTCGCCATGCGCGAGGAAAGCGTCGCGTTGAAAGTTGTTGCTGATCCCGAGAAAAACAACTTTGCCAACATAGAACTTATCAGCTTGTATCTTGACATTTTGTTTGCCGATTATATTGCTGATTCGGTCAATGGCGACTTGCCGCTCCCGACCGTTTTGAAGGGCGCGACTCTCGTATGGTCCACAACGAAGAGCGATGTAATAACGAAAACCGGGGAATTCACGAAGCCGAATAACGACACGCCCGTTAGATTGACGGCGTTAGTCACGAGCGGCCCGATTGCCCAAACTTTCAACTTTGATCTCGTGGCAAAAGGCTACACGCAACAAGAAAAAGTTGATTACTCGTTAACCGAAGGCGTATTAAAACCGTTGGTCGGCCTTAG
>DGED01000045.1:24044-24187 GCA_002385755.1 Caryophanales bacterium UBA3935
GGAACGCAATTTGGAAAAAGACACGGAAGTAACATTCATTGCGACGTTCAAAGAAGGCGACACGGTATTTGACGTTACGGCTGAAGTTACCGTTACGGCCTTGGCCGCCACGGACGTGAGCAAAGCGGTCTACGATTTCGTCC
>DGED01000045.1:24464-24714 GCA_002385755.1 Caryophanales bacterium UBA3935
AAAGCGGCAACGAAATTGTAGGTCTTCCGACCTCCATGGAAGACCATGATGGCGTAACCATTGAATGGGAAGGAAATCCGGAAGACTTTGACGGCTTGGTTCTTAAGACGCAATACTTGAGATATCATGAAACATATCTGACGGCGACTTTCAGTAAGGAAGGCGTTGAACCGTCCACGCTGAAATTCTTGCTCAACACGGGTATTGCCGAAAGGGACGACTCCGTTAATATCGGCGGTCGTTTACATCT
>DGED01000009.1:0-10493 GCA_002385755.1 Caryophanales bacterium UBA3935
ATCAGACCGCGGATAGCTTGTTCTTAGTCCCAAATAAGCGGCTAAAGACGCCGAAATGTTAATGATGTTGTTATTGTAATCGGGGAAAACATTCATAACCGGTCGCTTCTCCTTTATTCCGCCGCGGCCATCGCCGCGCGCAGGGCGCGACTCCAGCCGGCGAGCAATTTTTCCCGCTCCCCGGAAGCCATTTTCGGTAAAAAATAACGTTCGATACCGACATTTCGCCTAATATCCTCGATATCGCGCCAATAGCCCGAGGAAAGTCCCGCGAGATACGCGGCGCCCAAAGCCGTGACCTCGCTTTGCTTCGGCCGCGCGACTTTCACGTTCAATATATCGGCCTGAAACTGCATGAGAAAGTCGTTAACGCACGCGCCCCCGTCGACCGCGAGACACTCGATTTTCCGGCCGAGGTCTTCTTCCATCGCCCGGAAAATGTCGTGAACCTGGTAGGCGATCGACTCCAGGGCGGCGCGGATCAAATGCTCGCCCGTGGTGGCGCGGGTAATCCCGGTCACGGTTCCCCGGACCCGCGGCCGCCAGTAAGGCGCGCCCAACCCGACGAAAGCCGGCACGATATAGACGCCGCCGTTATCGCGGGCGGCGCGCGCGCGCTCTTCCGTTTCCGCCGAGTCGCGGATTATCCTTAACCCGTCGCGAAGCCATTTCACCACCGCCCCGCCCACAAAAACGCTTCCCTCGAGGACGTATTGCGGGCGAGAGTCGAGACCAGCGGCCAGGGACGTAATCAGGCCGCTTTTCGAGGCGACTGCCTCGTCGCCGGTATTCATCAGCAGAAAGCAACCGGTGCCGTACGTGTTCTTTACCGTTCCTTTTTCCGTGCAAAGCTGGCCGAAAAGCGCCGCCTGCTGGTCGCCGGCGACACCACAGATCGGAATCCGGTAGCCGATGACGGCGGGATCGGTATAGCCGTAAAGATGACTCGAAGGATAAACGGCGGGAAGCATCGCGCGGGGGACGTCGAAGAGAGCCAGGAGCTCTTCGTCCCAATCAAGGGTATGGATATTGAAAAGCATCGTCCGCGAGGCGTTCGAGTAATCGGTCGCGAAAATCTCGCCCCCGGAGAGAACCCATAAAAGGTATGTGTCGACGGTCCCGAAGAGCAGGCGGTCGGCCGCCGCTTTTTCCCGCGCCCCCGGGACATTATCGAGAATCCATTTGATTTTTGTGGCGCTGAAGTAAGCGTCGATTATCAGTCCGGTTTTCTTATAAATCATCTCCCCGCGGCCCGCATTTTTAAGTTCCTCGCAATAGCCGGCGGTCCGCCGGCATTGCCAGACGATGGCGTTATACACTGGCTTTCCGGTTTCCTTATCCCAAACGATCGTCGTTTCCCGTTGGTTGGTAATGCCTAAAGCCTTAATCCTTTTTCCATGAATGTTAGCCCTGACCAGCGCCTCGCCGATAACGCCGACTTGGCTGCCCAAAATATCGGTCGGGTCGTGTTCCACCCAGCCGTTTCGCGGATAGATCTGCCGGAATTCCTGCTGGGCGCTGCCGGCGATATTGCCCTGACGGTCAAAAATTATCGCCCGGGAACTGGTCGTGCCTTGATCCAGCGCTAAAATGTATTCCATGTTCATTCTCCTTGTTTATTGCGATTAATTAAATAATAACAAATAGCGTAAAAAAAGTCTATAACCAGCAGTAAAATAAAACGGAAAATTGGCTATTGCATATAACGGGGAGGTATTGTAAAATGGAATCAGGCAATATATGGTAGCCGTCGCGAATGTTTTTATACATTATGTTCGTTCCGATTCGAATAATAATTGCGAGAGAGATTATGATATGAGCAAACTGCGGGAATTATTAACCAGCCGCCTTTCATGGGGAGTTTTATCGGGCGCGTTTTTGGTTATGTTTATCATTTTATCGTTTTTTATTAAGTGCGTCAATATAGCGACTATAGAATTCTTTCCCGGCATCCAATCGTCCGACGGTGTTGCTATTACGTTACCCGGCGCTATGTTTATCAATAAACCGGAGGTAAGCATTCCCGTAATTATCTTCATGGTGACGATGCTCGCGGCCGGAATCGTGAATATCCGTTTCGCTTTCGCGCCAAATAAGAGGTCTTTATTGCTGGCGAAAATTTTTACGGCGCTTCAAACACTCGCGATTACCGTCATACCGGTATTACTGTTGAGCGTTTTCGGGGAAAGTATATATCAAATTTTCATTATATCATCGATTTTTATGGTTTTTCTTTCTTTGACCCAGTTGGTGATAATTCACCTGATTAAACCGATTGAAGTCGCGGCTAAAGAAGTGTTAAAAGCATTCCGGGTAATTGTGATCTTGACATGTTGCTTGGTTTGTTTTCTCTGGGGACTTTTTTCCTCGCGTCATTTTCTGTTTACTTTGTTGATCGTCGCGACGGCGATTGTCCTCGCAAACGAGTTTTCGCATGAGAACGGCGTCCTTCACAAACCGCTGGCTATATGGCAAATGTTCATTTTTCTCGGGGCGGCTTTATATTATCTTTTGTATTATCTACAACGCCATAACATGCATATCGTAACGAAAATGAAAAACGCTAAGTTAAGGAAATTATGCTCGTTCGGATACTTTCCATTTGCGATCGCGTTAAACATACCCCTGATATTTATTGACATGATAACGCCGGCCTATGAGAATTTATTTTTAGAAACATTACATTACATTCTTAGCATTATCATTGTTTTCTTAAGCGCCGGCGGGATTCAAGTGAAAAAAAGACTTGCGCGTTTAACATTATCGACCGCATATGTCGTTTTTATCCTTGCTTTTTCTCTAGTCACTTTTTTATTGTTTGATGAATATTACAATTCGGCGCCGTTTGATTATCGGATGATGTTTGCGATTATCATAACGCTCCTAATGGCTATATTCCTGGCTCTGCTTAGCCTGTCCGTCTCGGGGCCCAAAGAAAAAGAAGCCTAAGCGGCTATGATTGCTTATGAAAAACTACCTTTTCGGTTTGGCCCGAAAGGGTAGTTATTTTTTTTGAAAACGGCGATGGACAGATTAAAAACTGGCGCCGGATAAGCCGTCGCCATGCGTTTTTAAAGGTTTTGGTTATATTTTGTTGTCGAGAATGAGTAGGAAATGGTCGGATTCCCTTATCAAGTGATCCGCAAGTAGCGGCGCGATCACGGCCTTGATCTGGCACTCCAGGAGCCCTTCCGTGCCCTGAACGTTAAAGGCGCGGAAATCGGCGACCGCTTTCCGGTTCGCGGCGAGCTGGCCGTCTTTTCCGGGGGTGACAGAAAGCCTAAGCATTTCTTTAAATCTCTGGGCGAAACCGTCGGCGACGACGATAAGTTCTTCTTCCGTCGGGTCAAGCAACCCGCGGGCAAACTCGGCGTGTTCTTTCATGATTCTGTTCCAAAAAGCGACGGCGTTGGCGTCGGAAGCGAGCGGCGTCCCTCTTTCCAGGTTTTCCAGATGATCCAGGAATTCAAGCGCCTCGCGGCGGATATGGTCAATTAAAAGCGGGTAGTTAAACGTGAACAGGCGACAGGCCAAAAATTCATTCAATACTTTCGTCTTATAGCGGATAATAACCCGGGTGGCGGAAATGGCGTCGTTGTTCAGCCGGCGGACGCTATCGGTCACGTCTGCGAAATCAGCCGCTTGCCTTTTGCTCAGACTCGTTTCCGTCGCCGTTATTTCCGTGTTGAAAGAAAAACGCGTCAAAGCCCCGGTTTTTTGCTCGGCCTTAAGCGTATATGGAGTCACGGCGTCGGGCAGGATGTCGACGCGGCCGGCGGCGAGTTTGACCGCGCGTCCCAGCAACTCGCTGAAATAACTATGAATTCTTTCTCCTTCCGCCACTAAATCGGCGTTAACCGGCAAAAGCGCGGCGGCGATAAAAAAGGCGTGTTCTTTCATAATTCTTAAAAAGAACAAATTTAACTTTAAAGATCTTTCCACATAACCCTTGTATGTCTCGATAATAATTCCCTCCTCGGGTAATTATATGCGCGCATCTCCCGGACAATGCAAATAAAAACCGCTCGCGCAGGCAAGCGGTTATTTATCAATGACCTCAATACGGCTCTTTCCGCCCATATAAGGCCGTAAAACCTCCGGAATATTGACGCTTCCGTCCGGCTGAAGGTGATTTTCAAGCAAGGCGATCAGCATCCGGGGCGGCGCGGCGACGGTATTGTTTAAAGTGTGGGCGAAATAATTCCCGTCCTCGCCGCTGATTCTGATTCCCAAACGGCGGGCCTGGGCGTCGCCGAGATTCGAGCAACTCCCGACCTCGAAATATTTCTGCTGGCGTGGACTCCACGCCTCGACGTCGACGCTTTTTACCTTCAAGTCGGCCAAATCGCCGCTGCAGCATTCCAAAACCCGGACCGGGATTCCGAGGCTAACGAAAAACTCGACGGCATAGCGGTAGAGTTTTTCAAACCAGGCGGGGGAATCTTCCGGCTCGCAAACGACGATCATCTCCTGCTTTTCGAACTGATGAATGCGGTAAATCCCCCTTTCCTCAATTCCGTGAGCGCCCTTTTCTTTCCGGAAACAAGGCGAGTAACTAGTATAGGTATAGGGGAGTTTATCTTTTTCGAGAATGGCGTCGATAAATTTCCCGATCATCGAGTGCTCGCTCGTCCCAATCAAGTAAAGGTCTTCGCCCTCGACTTTATACATCATCGCGTCCATCTCCGCGAAACTCATAACGCCGCTTACGACCCGGCCGCGGATCATAAACGGCGGGACGCAGTAGGTAAAGCCGCGGTCGATCATAAAATCGCGGGCGTACGTTAAAATCGCGGAATGCAGGCGGGCGACGTCGCCCTCAAGGTAATAAAACCCGTGACCGGAAACGCGCCGGGCGCTTTCCAAATCAATCCCGCCGAGACGCTCGATAATGTCGATATGATAGGGAACCGGGAAATCGGGAACGCGCGGTTCAAGGAACCGCTCTCGCTCGACATTGTCCCGATCGTCCCGGCCGATCGGCACCGTCGGATCGATAATGTTCGGGATAACGAGCATGATCTCGTTTACCCGCTCCGCCATGGCTTTTTCTTTCTCGCCGAGCGCGGCGATTCTTTTATTTATTTCGATAATTTCCATTTTCATTGCTTCCGCTTCTTCGCGCCGCTTCGCGCGCATCAACTCGCCGATGCGGGCGCTTTTTTCGTTCCGCTCGCGCCGCAGGTCATCGCCTTCCCGCTTCACCTTGCGCAGTTTCTCGTCAAGAACGAGAACCTCGTCAACCAACGGCAGTTTTTCGTCCTGGAATTTCTTCCTGATATTTTCCCGAACCATATCCGGGTCGGCGCGTAATAACTTGATGTCAATCATTTCTATACCTCCTTGTAAAAAAAAAACCTTTCCGGGAAAAGGGAGGACAAGTCCAACCGGCAAGCGAAAACGCCGCGCCGGATTCGGTTTGCCCGGCCAAAAGTCGGATGTTTTATATATTATATAATTATTATGGGGATTTGTCAAAGGGATATGCGAAAAAACGGCATGTATTAGCAAAGAATCCTCCGAAAATAAAAAAAGAGATACTATATTCATATAGTATCTTTTTCAAACGCCCAACCGGCATCGCCAAAATATCGTTTAAAAGAACGGGTATGGGTACGGAAACGGGGAATAAAATGCCGGGAATGGTCTAATAAATGGCCTGGGCGTTAATAGAGCCCCCGCCGCAAGTCCGGTCAGAAAAGGCACTCCAAAGCCGCGACCGAAACCGAATCCGCGGCCGAAGCCAAAGCCGGGAAAAAACCCGCCCCCGGGACCGATTCTGCCGAAACCAAGTCTTAGATTATTATTATCATAAGAATATGCCTGATATGGGTTCATTGCGTTCCCTCCTTTGTATGTTATTACAATATAGAGTATTAACGCCAAGGCAAAAGCGTATGTTTATTTGCCCGAAATCTTTCCTTCTCACTTATAAATTAAAAAAAGGCAATATGAAGATTATTTCATATTGCCGGGAGCGTTCTTTATCAAGCTTTTAATAATCTGATTTGAGTTTAACTTTTTCATAAATTCTGTAACCCAAAACCCCGCCGTGCAATAAAAACATCATTATCAAGCCCGAGCCGATCCGCGGCGACGCGATGATCAAAGCGAATAGCGCGAAAAAAGCCGCCGTAGCCGCGATTATCGCCAAGATAAACTCCGCCTTTCTTTTGGTCCGGTATTGGTCCGGCCTTAACTTCACGAACTCCAAAACGCCAAAGGCTATATGGGCAAGCAAGGCGATAAACGACACCCATACCGAAAAAATAAACAAAAATGACAAAAACGATTCGCTGGTCATATTAAAAAGCACCTTGTAGCCGGAAATATGAAAGGTGAGCGTTTCCGCGAACGGATCAAACCATGGCGACAAACTCCCTTCAATCAACAAAAAAGTCAGCGCGTAAAATATAATTCCCAAAACCGCCGCGAAAAAAGCGAAGCAAGCGTTAAACGCGTTGGGTTTAACCCCATCCGGGTTCCGCGGCTCTTCCGCCACGACTTCGACATCTTCGAAAAGATCGGTAATTTTTAAGTCCAAAGCGTTGGCGAGCTGCGGTAAAATATTCATCTCCGGATTACCGCGGTTGGTTTCCCATTTGCTTACCGTTTTGACGCTAATAAATAACTTATCGGCCAATTCCTGTTGCGTCATGCCTAATTCTTTTCTGCGGGCGGCGATTCTATTGCCAAGTTTTATCATAACAAACCTCCTGCACAATATTATAATAAATCTCGCGAAATAAAACAATCTATTCTTCGGTTTATTATATGTATGCGAAACGTAGACTATAATATTTTTATATAAACGCGCCTTTCCGCGCGCGGATTCTGTCAATAATCGTTCGAAAATCGTTTACGGGATATACCTTGTCGTTTGAACGGGGCGGGACTAAATACCGACATTTTTTCGTGTATTCCTTGGAAATCACTAGTCCCGAAATTAATCTTAAGCCGGCCAAGGCGGCGGGAAGCATCGGCATACTCTACGTGAACAAAACCGGGGCCGACCTCGCGATTAATCTTTCGGAGACTCACGTAACCAATAATTCCGCCTACGCCTCGCCAATAATTGACGCCGACGGTGAAGTAATCGCCGTCATCGGTGTCTTCGATAGCGGCCGGACGATAACCGTCCCGAAAGACGGCGCGTTATGGGCGCCAGCGTATCTTGACGGGCCGGTCGCGGGGAACGTCAACTCCTGTAACATCAATGTAAAATCGCAGTGGCAGGCGGGAGATATTATTTTAATCGAAAAATGGGATTAAGCCTCTTTAACATTAAAAAAGCCCTCGTTATTGCGGGCTTTTTTTTAATGCCGGCTAAAATATTACACATGGCGTTTTGTTCAAATATAAAAATTTGCTTCGCTTCATAGAAAAATTTTCGCATAAGAAAAACGGCTTTGAATAACATCAAAACCGTTTTTTATCTGCTTTATTCACGATGCTTTTTTACGATTTCTCGGTATGCCGGGCTATCCTTAACCGAGGGCGAAAGATATTTTTCCACGCCTTTAATATAATCCGCAAAGAAATCGGCGCTTATTTCCGTCATCAGCTTCCGGTTAAGATATGTTTTTACAAGCTTGTGTTCCCGCGCCAAAATCCCGACCCGCCAGGCGGCGCTATATTCTTGCTCACAACATCCTATGACAAATTCGTCGTCGTAACCAGCCGCGGCGGTCTTGCTTCGGGCGACGCCCCAGAACGCAAGCGCCATTAAGTGAAACGTTGCGAAATCTTCTTCGACGGGATATTGGGCAAGCGCCTTGCCGATTTTTAAGATTTTCTCCTTTTTCTCCGAAGACGAGAGCGCTTTGTCGTAAAGCGCGGATTTTGCGAGTTTGTCGGCCGCAAAATCGGCAAGCTCATACATATTAAGCGTTAACTGCCGATAAAAATCGTCGGTATCCTTAGCGTATAATTGTTCGATTCTTTGCTCGGAAGCGTGATAAAATGACGGGAAATTTTCCAAAAGCTTAATGGCCGCTTTGGTATTTCCGCCGGCGTGCAGGACTTTAGCTTTATAGGTAATGGCATCAAGTCTTAACTTTTCGTCGTTACAGCCGCTTAAGACGGTATCGCATATTTTGTTGATCTCGTCGGCGCCGGCCGCCAATTCCTCGGGATCGTTGTCGGCAAGGCCGCCCGCAAGTTCGTAAACATAGAACATCATGATCCGGTAATCGTTCGGGTATTTTTTCCTCCCCTCAACGATCAATTCCTTGGCTTCCGCATGGCCGGATGCGCTTTTCAGCTGACGGTATTTCGTCAGCAGGGCTTGAATCTCGTTTTCAATGACGGCGGCGTCGTAACCCAATAGCTCGTCGACGCTGACTTTAAAATAATAAGACAACGGGAAAATCAGGGTGATATCCGGATAACTGTCGCCCGTTTCCCATTTGCTTATCGCCGCGCAGGAAACATTGAGAACATCGGCAAGTTGTTCCTGGGTAATGCCGCGTTCGCGACGCAATCTTCGGATATTCTCGCCAATTTTTAACTCCATTTAAACCTCCGTTTTTATTTTTTTGAAAACGGCGCCTGTTTTCAATAACATTATATTATCGCCAGATAATATTGTCCATGGAACAAAAGTAAAATTCTATTTAACCGGAGGTTAATATTATTAATCGCTGATTATTATTAAAGTTCCATGATATGGCGAAGAACGCGCAATTCTCTCCCGAATTGAATTATTCGTTCGGCGCCGTCATGCCGGAAACCGAGTTTTTCATAAAAACGGCGCGCGCGATGGTTTTCTTCCAAGACCCATAATTCCGCTTTCTTAAAGCCTTGTTTCCGAATCTCGCTCACTCCCCAAGTCAATAATTCCGCCCCCAAACCCTGACGCCAATAGGGGGGAAGAATATAAACGTAAATCTCAATCAACGACTCTTCGAATCCCGTGTGGCTAAGCTGCATCCCGGTTTCGCCGTCGGTTACCCTTCCCATCATCACTTTAATGAACACAAAAATGATTAAACCCGTAAGCAAAATAAGCAAAACAAAGTATAACGCTAAGAAAAAAAGGGGTTACTTTTTCTCAACGAAAAATTTAAAATACTCCATTTGTTCCTGGGTTTTGTTTCGAAATTTCTCCTCGTTTACCTCGGGATCATCAGCGAATACGAACTCCGATTCCATCGTGAACGCCACTTTTCCATCCTCTTCGGAAAAACGGTTCACGCACCTGTTCCACACCCCTTCAATCTCGTAAACGACGATCAATTCGCCCGGCAAATCGCACGACTCGATCGTTTCTTTCATCACGACTTCTTTTTCTCCCATGTTGTAACTAAAGACAGTCTCGCTTCCCGGCGATAAAGTCCGGTTCATAATCATCAGTTTCAAAAACGCGTCAGTCACCTTTTTCAGATCGGCATCAATGATTACCGCGCATTGATATTTCATAAACACCTCTTTTTTATAGTAGATTCATTGCCGGTTGACACACCTATCACAATTATCTTTTATTATAACATTTATTTTTTTAAAAGAAAACCGCCGATTGGCGGTTTTTGTTTTTTTACGCGCAAAAATTACAGAAAAACTGACTGACGATCCCCCTTGTCATAAAATCGGCCATCATGAGTGCCTGCCGTTCCATTTTGTCAAATAATCGGACGTTTTCTTCCAGCCGGTTTTCAATAAACAAGGTCGCTTCTTCCAACACGAGATTCAAATGTTCGCCAAACATTTCCCGCCATCTTTTATATCCCCAATAAGGATTAACCGACGCTAGCGCCCGCGACATGGCGTCGGCGTTTTGGAACCACGAGCGATTAAGCTCGGCGAATTTTTGATTGTCTCCGGAGAGAGCCGCTTGTGCCAATTCCGCCGCGATTGTCAAATGATCGCGCATTAAGGATGCGAATTCCCGACCGAAGGCGGCGCCGTAGAATTTCGCCAATTGCGCGCCGAAATCCTCGGGGTTTTGTAAAAGTCTCGCGATCGCAAAATCAAGTTCGGGATTTTCAAAAACGATGTCGGAAATAACGATCCGCGTCCAAACGATATGCTGTTCCCACAACATCCTGAAGGCGTTGTTTAACTCAAGGATTTCCCGGTTTACCGGCAAAGGACCGGGGATTAAATCCTTTTTTCTTTCCGGGATTATTATTAGTTCCCCGGGGCTGAGATTATATTCATTAAGATGCGGGTTGGCGGCGCGTAAGTCGCCGACTTCGATCCCAAAAAGGTTGGCGATCATAATCAGCGTTTCGCCGCTTTTCACGGTATAAAACTTCGCGTTCTCGCGATGATAATTCATAATACCTCCCTTCCTATTATATTATGCTTGTCGGGGAGAAAATGTATCGCTGATTCAGTCGCTTATAACCGGTTAAATAATTACTTTTCCGTTATCCATAGTATATCTAAAGCGCCTGGGCAAATCAAGAAATGCCTCTCTCAAGGCGCGTTTACGCGTTGTTTTTTGGCTTTCGCGAAGGCGAATAAAGCCGGAAAAAGGTATTTACTTTTTT
>DGED01000009.1:10774-11947 GCA_002385755.1 Caryophanales bacterium UBA3935
ATAAAAAAGGTTCGGAATTCCTTAGGGCTTTGCCGGCACTCCGGCAAGACCCTAGGCGTTTATGTAAACGTTGTTTATTTTATTAATCAAACCCGTTTTTGCTATCGTAATTTTTATCAAGAAAGGATATGTGAGTTATGAAACCTTGGTACTTTTTTGCTTTCGCAGTAGTTATCTCGCTATTATCGTTCTTCTTTGCCGGATGGCTTTACAGTTGGGTCAATAAGCAGCCCTCCAGCAATAAAAAAATCGCGACCATCGGGAAATATATCCGCCAGGGCGCGAATACATTCTTAAGGAAAGAATACTTGGTATTGGCGCGGTTCGCCGGGGTAGCGACGGTGCTCATTCTCGTGTTCTTGCCGGAACCGATTTGGAAAGGCAACGCCATGGAGAACGTCGTTATCGCCGCGGCATATATCTTCGGGACGGTATTCAGCGCCGTCGCCGGGAAGATCGGCATTCAAATCGCGACAATCGCCAACATTAAAACCGCCGAGGCGGCGCAAAAAGGAATTAAGCCCAGTTTCTTAAGCGGTTTCCGCGGCGGCGCCGTCATGGGTATGGGCGTCGTCGGCTCGAGTCTTCTCGGCGTCGCTATCCTGTTGTGGATCACCGACAACACCACGGCGCTTTTGGGCTTCAGTTTTGGCGCGTCAAGCCTCGCCTTGTTCGCTAAAGCGGGCGGCGGGATCTTCACGAAAACCGCCGACATCAGCGCCGACCTCGTCGGCAAAGTCGAACTCGGTATTCCCGAAGACGACCCCCGCAACCCCGCGGTTATCGCCGATAATGTCGGCGACAACGTCGGCGACGTCGCCGGGATGGGCGCGGACCTGTTTGACTCCCATGTCGCGTCGCTTTCGGCCGCGTTGGTTATTGCCGCGAATATTGATGAAAAATTGGGCTTGAAATTCAACACCATGCTTGTTTTGTGTTTCGCGGCGATCGGGCTATTAGCGTCGATTATCGGCGTCGCGTTTGCCAGAATGGGCAAAAACAACAACCCGACCAGATCCTTAAATACAAGCACATATCTCACGACGGGGGTTTTTGCTGTCCTGACGGCCCTTGCCACTTGGTTTTTTAATACCTGGCAAAGTAATAACAACATCTTAAATCATAATTACGGCGCTTGGTTAATCTGGGGCGCGGCGATGCTCGGGTTGCTCG
>DGED01000009.1:12253-13333 GCA_002385755.1 Caryophanales bacterium UBA3935
TCGGAATCGCGATTTCCGCTTTGGTATCATACATATTATGCCGGCCGCTTGCCGTTGTCAATAACAGTTATCCGTTCTTCGGCGTTGCCGTAGCCGCGGTCGGGATGCTCTCAATCGTCGGCATGATCATCAGCAACGACGCGTACGGCCCGATTGTCGACAATGCCCGCGGGCTTGCGGAAATGGGCGATCTTGGCGATGATGTTGTCGAGATAACCGATACGCTTGACTCGGCCGGAAATACCGTCAAAGCCGTAACCAAAGGGTTCTCAATCGCTGCCGCCGGACTTACCGTTATCGCCCTGCTCTTTGCTTTTATAAGCGAAGTTAACGTAACGGCGATTAGTAAAGGCTTGGCAGAAATCGATTTTCTCGACATTATGGACCCGCTTGTCTTCTTCGGCCTAGTCATCGGGGCGGCCGTTCCCGCCGTATTCAGCGCGATGTTAATGCTTGGCGTTGACCGAAACGCCCAGAGAATGGTCGATGAGATTCATCGCCAGTTTGACACGATCCCGGGACTCGTCGAAGGCAAAGAAGGCGTCGTTCCCGAATACGACAAGTGCATAGCGATCGCGACTGACGGAGCTATCAAGGAATTGATTCCCGCCGGACTCTTCGCAATCGTCTTGACGCTTGTTGTCGGTTTCGTCGGCGGCGTGAAGGCCGTCGGCGGTTTCCTCGCCGGGAATATCGTCAGCGGGCTCTTGATTTCGTTATTTATGAGCAATAGCGGCGGGCTATGGGATAATAGCAAAAAATACATCGAGGCCGGCAATCACGGCGGTAAGGGAAGCAACGCTCACAAAGCCGCTGTCGTCGGCGATACCGTCGGCGACCCGTTCAAAGACACGGCCGGGCCAAGTATCAACACGCAAATCACTGTCGTCAGCCTGGTCGCTTCGCTCCTCGCAGCATTGTTCTTAACATTGTCGATATTCTAAGACCATTAAGGCCGCGGAACCGCGGCCTTTTATTTTTCTTAATTAAATAATATACTCATTAGACCGCAAATACTCGGGTGGCTAGAAAAGCCAGTGACAAACCCCGACCTATTCTATATAATATTAAGCGAGGTGA
>DGED01000009.1:13565-13975 GCA_002385755.1 Caryophanales bacterium UBA3935
GATCTCCTTTACGTGACGGAATCGGCGGTATCAAAATGGGAAAGAGGGGTAAGTTATCCCGATATCACGTTGGTATCGGTAATCTGTAAGACTCTCGATATCAATGAGCATGAATTGATAACAAGCTCGGAAGATACCGAGTTTCGCCGGCTTAAATGCGAATCGAAGAAATACCGAACGATAAGGGATATCTTTTTCTATAGTTATGTCGGAGGATGCTTGACGGCTTTGCTTGTTTGTTTTATCGTAAGTTTGTCAATCGCGGGCGAGTTATCCTGGTTTTTTATCGTTTTCGCTTCGCTCCTGGTAGCCTGCAGTTTCGTTCCGGTAGGTTTTAGATTTATTAATAATCATAAACTTTTGTACTATGTCGCGACGACTTATTTCTCGCTGGTTATTCTTTTCCTCAC
>DGED01000023.1 GCA_002385755.1 Caryophanales bacterium UBA3935
TTTTCGCTAATTCTTTCTAATCCCTTTTTATTCATAATATTCCTCCTTGCTAATATAATTATATATTACCCGGGCGATAATGGCAATATTTTCTATATTAAAATATTTGTCTTTGGCGCTGTGAATGTTTCTTATCCGATGTTTCTTTCCCTTTTCTTCGTAAGCAAAAACGCCGACGTGACTGTGATGCATAAAAGCGACATGATCGGACATTTCCAATAGACTACTTTTTTTGACCTCAAAACGATATTCCCCGCGCGCGCCGTTATCGGCGACCTTATGCAATTCGCGGGGGAGATTATTGTCTTTAAAATAGGTAAATCGGATCAATTCCCCGCGACCGACGCAATCAAGGACAATAAACTTTTTTCGGCGCGGCTTAAGATTTTTTTTATTCAAAAAAGATAAAAACGAAAACGACCCGATCAAACCCTTTTCCTCGTTATCAAAAAAAACATAAGCCGCTTTTTCATTTCGCAGGATGCTCATCAAATATAATAAGACCAAAACGCCGCTTGTGTTGTCGTTGTAATTTTTCTTGTTGGGAATGCTTAAGAAACCCAACAAATAAAGCAGGGTCAAAAAGTAAATTATCATCGCCGGCAAAGCAATATTGTAGACAAACAATGAGAAAATAATCATCGTCGGTATTATCACCATCAAGGCGATGTTTGTCAACAAGATATTATTCGCGATAAACGCTGGCAATCGGGGAGGAGTATCATAGTGGGCGCCGATAACATAATCGGCCGTTTCAATATTCCCGATTATAACATTTTTCGCAAGCTTTGATTTGGATACTTGATATTCCAAATCATATTTTTTCGCTTGCGTCTCTAAATATCGGCGGAAACGGGCTTTGCTTTTCCGGCGCATCCGCTCCTGATACGCCCCCATATCTTTTGCCAAGTCTTTTAAGGTCATGATTTCCCCATCGTTTTAATTTCCGCGACCACCATATTAATAAATTGGTCGACGGGAACGGTGACCGATTCCTGCGAACGATAACGCCTGTATGTAATGTCGCGGCTCTCTATCTCTTTATTGCCGATAACGAGCTGGTACGGAATTTTCTGTATTTGCGCTTCGCGAATTTTGTAACTTAATTTTTCCTCGCGAAAATCAGATTCAACGCGAATATTGTTCTTTTTAAACAACTCTTCCAACTCTTCAACATACTCCCGGTGATGCTCGTTGCTAACGGGGATAAGCTTAACTTGAACGGGCGCCAACCATGTCGGGAAAGCGCCGCCGTAATGCTCTATCAAAATACCGATAAACCGTTCAAGAGAGCCGAACAGCGCCCGGTGCAGCATTACCGGCCTAACCTTTTCGCCTTTTTCGTTAATATAGAATAGGTCAAATCGTTCCGGCAACATCATGTCAAGTTGTATCGTTCCGCATTGCCAAACGCGGTTCATCGAATCGCGGATTTGAAAATCAAGCTTCGGCCCGTAAAAAGCCCCGTCGCCGGGATTGATTCGAAATTCCCGTCTCACCGAGCGGCAAGCTTCGGCAAGAGTTTTCTCGGCAATATCCCAAACCTCGACCGAGCCGATAAACTTCTCCTCGGGACGCGTCGATAAATCAATCGCGTACGAAAGATCAAATACGGAATACACCTCGTCAAAGAGTTTGATAAGCCTGCCGACCTCAGAAACGATATGTTTCGGCTCCATATAGATATGCGCGTCGTCCTGGGTAAAAGAACGAACCCGGAAAAGGCCGCTTAGCGCCCCGCTCGCCTCATGGCGGTGCACCAACCCCAATTCGCCGACGCGCAGCGGTAAATCGCGGTAAGAATGAATTTCGTGTTTGTAAACAAGCATGCCGCCGGGGCAGTTCATCGGTTTGACAGCGAACTCGCGCTCGTCGATTTCCGAGGTATACATCCCCTCGCGATAGTTGCGCCAATGGCCCGATATTTCCCACAATTCCTTGCTCAGCATGATCGGGGTTTGAATAAACCGGTAGCCCTCGCGCTCGTGAACCTTATACCAATAATCCATTAACGCTTGCTTTAACGCCATCCCTTTGGGCAGCCAGAAAGGAAAGCCGGGACCGTATTCGCTGATCATAAACAAACGCAGCTCGCGACCGATTTTCCGATGATCGCGCTCGGCCCGCTCTTTAAGGACCTGCAAATGGCTTTCTAATTCCTTTTTATCGAAGAAACAAGTCCCGTAAATTCTTTGTAATTGCTCGTTGCGGGAATCACCGCGCCAGTACGCGCCGCTGACGTTGAGGAGTTTGAAATGCTTAAGCATTTTCGTGCCGGGAACATGGGGGCCGCGGCACAAGTCGGCAAAATCGCCGTGACGATAAACGGTTATTACTTCCCCTTCCGGAAGTTCCTTTATTAATTCCGTCTTATAACGGTCATGACGGAACATCTCGAGCGCCTTTTCCTTGCTGACCTCAATCCGCTCGAATTTCAGACCTTCGGAAGCGATCCGGCGCATTTCCTCCTCAATTCTCGGCAAATCCTCGTCATTAAACCTTACGCCCTCGCCCGGGTTAACGTCATAATAAAAACCTTCCTCAATCGCCGGGCCGACGCCGAATTGAGCGCCGGGATAAAGGCTTTTTATCGCGCTCGCCATTAAATGACTACAGGAATGCCGTAATACGTCCAAGGCTTCCGGTTTGTCCATGGTGACGAGTTCCACGGTCGCGTCAAAATCAATCAATCGCGAAAGATCATAATCCATTCCGTTGATTTTCGCGTATACAGATTTTTTCGCGAGCGAGGCCGATATCTCTTCGGCGATTTCAAGCGGACTAACCGCTTTGGGATATTCTTTTGCGCTGCCGTCCAGAAAAGTAATTTTCATTTTGATTCCTCCTTGCGTGAATATAAAAAAAGCGCCCGTACGAAAGGACGCATTACTACGCGGTACCACCTTACTTCAACAGTTAAGTTGCGCTCTGACCCGGTAACGTGGGTAACGGGGACATCTTTCGAGCCCGACTCCGCGGTAGTAATTATTGAGCTTTACCGGGTAGCTTCCACCGTCCTACCTTCGCTGTTGATAAAGTGATTCAATAACCGTGTCCGCTTCACAGTCTTTTTGATTTGCGATAATTATACAACATTTTATTTGCGATGTCAAACATATTCAGGCGAATTATTGATCGAGACGGTAATTGCGATCATCCAATTCCACCGGGCGCATCAAGTATCGAATTCGTTCGATAATCCTGTCGCTTTTAATGGTGTCGGTTTGATCCCGCGATTCCATAAAATGTTTTCTCAGAAGATCGAAATTCAGGTTCGAGGTCATAAATACCGGCTTATTGGCTTGGAGACGGAATTGTAAAATTGGTCCCAGGACCTCGTCGCGCATAAAAGCAGTATTGTTTTCGGCGCCGATATCATCCAACATTAAAACTTCCGTGTGTTTCATTTGGTTAATTATCGATTCAAAATCCGGCGTGCCAATCGAACTTTTAATGTATCGCACCAAATCGGGATAATAAGCGACCGTAACCCGGACATTGGCTTCGGCCAGATCGCTCGCCAACTTCAGCATCAAAAATGTTTTGCCGGTTCCAAAGATCCCGTGAAAGTATATGCCTTTAATAAACTCCCCCGGCTTATACTTGCTTTTGAACTCATTCATATATTTAAATGCGAGGGCGCGGGAACTATGAAGAAAGAGTTGCTGATTATAAAAACGGTGGCTGTTGGGGAAATACAGCATGTCGATATTACTATATTTTTTCCCAATATACTTTGGACATTCAAAATAACGCAAATCGACTTTGCCGTCGTCATAGACCAACTCGGTTTGCATTCCCAAGGGATCCATCGCGCATTGTCGCCCGTCGCAACCCTTGCATATCCGGTTATTTTCCATTTGGATAAGGAATTTACTGAATGAATTTAAGAATTGCTCTTCGGTCAATTTATTTTTTCGGCAAAAATCGCTGATATCCGTATCGTTCTTTAGTTGTTCTTTGATCATTGAAAGCGGGCGTTTCATAAATTCACCTACTCCGTTTCTCTTTTCATGCTGTTCATAATTTTCTCGATCTCTTCCGGCGATAAATCTTCCCGTTTCGGCAATTCCGCAAGTTGTTTTTGATATTTATCATACCAGTCGGGCACGGGCATCGCCTTCTTGACTTTGGCGGGATAAACGGCGGTTCTTTCTTTTTGTTCCTTGTTGATATGCCTTAACGCGTCAAGCGGCGTCTTTATCTTTGCCCTAGCCCAGGTGTTGGCGATTTTTTCGAAATAATTGTATCCCGGTATTTCCCCGCCCTTTTCGTGGCATACCCATAATATCATAATGTTGATAACGCTGAGCGGAAATTTCGTGTTGTTGACCAAATCCTCGATTAACTTTAATTCGCTAACCGACGGCTTAATACCGCTTAAATCAGCCAAAAGGTCGGCGGGGGTAATCGTTTCAATCATTTCCAAAAATCGATAGGTATCGTCGTCGGCGACGCTTCCAAGCCATAGATCCGGTTCTTTAGTAACGAACCGCGGCTCGTCCGTCTTATATTTTTTCTGATACATTATCCGGGCGTTTTTCGACAGGTCGCTATACTTTAAATCTTTATCGACGGTGATGGTTTTTTTAAGAACCTCGATCATTTCTTCTTCGTTAAGCTTATACATGTAAGCTATGTATAAAATATTCTGTTTAAACTCTTCGTCGTCAAAAATTTTCTCGTCGATAAAATCGCTGTCAAAACTCAATTTAAAGAAAATATAATCAAATTCGTTGTGTTCGACTTTTATTTCCTTGTCGAGACTTTTCACGTTTAACATCTTGTCAAAAACGTTTGGAATCGATTCCTCGGCGACGTCAAAAACGCTGTCGAAAGAGCGGGTTATCTCCTTGTAACCGCGAGGTGGGACGGTCCCGTTGACTTTTAACTTATCCGCCGCGAGCTCACCGATTTGGCCGCGTAAAAACGAAAACAATAACGGGTGCGCGCTGAAAGCGGCGGCGGACAAGGGGGCCTTCACCGAAAACAGGTACGCGTCTTTTTGTTTGCTGTGGTGCACGGCAATAAGCGATACCGCTTCGAGTTTGGAAAAAGCCCGGTCCAAATAGGCAACCGAGGGGAAATTAAGCGAGTCAAGCAAGAACTTAAACGCGTGCGTCTCGCTTTCGTCGATAACGCTTAATAAATGATAAAGCCCGAAACTGTCGACGCCGATGATCGGCAAATACAGCCGGGTAAGGACGCGGTAATCCTCGCCGCCCAGACAATGCCGCTTATAAATTTTAAAAGTGCCGTTGACGGCGAGTTCCATCGTTAGCCCTCCTATCCTTTATATAAACTTACTCCTTTAAACGGTAATATCTCGTCGAATCTCTTATAAAGCCGTTCAATTATCTTCTTTCCCAAACCCAACGGCAACAACTTGTAAGTCGTGATTTTAATATCAATTGCCGTCTCGCTGTAACGCGTGCTGATAACCGTTATTGTCGAGGTATATTGGGGAGCGTGAAAGAATATCTCGTTATGTTGCTCTATAACGGCTTTAACCTCGCCCTTTTCCTCTTTTATCACTTGCATTACCGCTTCTTTAGCCTCTTCGTTGCGGCAGCGGTAATACCTTGTCCTTAACGACGGCAAGTAATGGTTTTCGCCCGTTTCAAAATCATTATTAAAATAATCCCTGAATTTCATATTAACCTCCTTAAAACTGTATCCAACTGGCGGAATGTTCGGTCCAAGCCTTTTCGATTGTCGATGACGAAATCCGCGCGTTTTTTCTTTTCCTCAATATCCATTTGCGCGTTCATTTTTTTAATCGCGTATTCCTCGGTGATATTATCTCTTTTCATAAGCCTTTCCTTAACCGTTTGATAGTCGGCGTATACGACGATGATTTTGTCAAACAGCGCTTCGATGCCGGTTTCATACAAAAGCGGCACCTCAATAAAGATTATATCATCGATGCCGGCATATTGTTTAATTTTTGCAATAACGCGCGGGTGAATAAGCGCGTTTAAAAAAAGCCGGTCTTCTTTATTTTCAAAAATATATTGTCCCAGTTTTTTGCGGTTGATACTCTTTCCGGCAAGAATGCCGGCGCCAAAACGCTCGACAAGCGCCGCGATTACCGTTTCGTCCTCTAACTCTTCCCGTACCATAGCGTCGGCGTCAATCACCCGATACCCGCGCTCTCTTAAATACGCGGACACGGTCGATTTCCCGGATGCGATTAACCCGGTAATTCCAATGAGCATAATCACGGTCTCCTAATGTCGGTTTATCATAAATAATCTGCGCCCGCGGGCTTTATCTGACAATGTTCGCAAAGATACGTGCCGCGGCCCGCGACGCGGATTTTGCTTACCGGGCGATGACAAGACGGGCATTCGGCCTTGGTGTGCACCATTAGATAGTTTTGAAACCTGCCGGAAACCTCGTCCGTGGCTTGAAAACTTTTAACCGTCGTGCCGCCGTAAGCAATCGCCTTATTTAACACGATACGAACGTTCTCGATCAAAAGTTTTAAGCTTGCGCGATCAAGCGTCCCGCCCGGCGCGGCCGGGTGAATTCGCGATAAAAACAAGACCTCGTCGACGTAAATATTTCCTAACCCGCTGATAATCGTCTGGTCGAGTAAGATGCTTTTTACCGACCGCTTCGAATTCGCAATTTTCCCGGCGAGATAATCGGGCGTGAGCCTGTCGTCAAACGGCTCCAAGCCCATCTTTTTTAACGGCTCGCTTTCCATTACCGAAATTAGATCGGTCGTTTCGAACAAATGCATCGTCCCGAATTTGCGCATGTCGTGATAGCGCAACTCGCTTCCGTCGGTAAAAAAGAAAACCACATGCTCGTGTTTGGAATAAGGATTATCGGCGGCGAGCAAATACTTCCCTTCCATCCGCAAATGCGAAAGCAAAATTGCTTTGTCGAAGATAAACAATAGGTATTTGCCGCGACGGGAAATATCCGTAAGTTTGGCGCCCTTTAAGCGAGCGGCGAACTCTTCCGAGCTTGTGTTTTTAATTATTTTCTCGTAACGAATAAGAACGTCCCGGACGGTTTTCCCGACAACTCTTTTTTCTAAGATAGCCCGGACGGTCTCGACTTCTGGAAGTTCCGGCATTTTAGAACTTATTATAATGAACGCGCGCCGGGTCAAACCGGTCCACGAAACGGTTGGCTGCTTTATCTTTCGGATAACCGACGGCGATTAAGGAAAAGACTTGAAAACGGTCGGGTACGTTTAAGATGCTCGCCAACGCTTCCATCCGCTCCTCCCGCGGGTAGACGCCGCACCAGCATGTCCCCAAGTCTAAATCGACGGCTTTGAGCAAAATATTCTGCGTCGCGGCCGACGCGTCCTGCGGGGCCATTAACGGCGCGGTAAGACTTTCGCTATCGATTAACACAATAATGGCAAGCGGCGCCTCCTTAAGCATTTGCACGTTTCGCGAAACCGTCGCGAGCGCCTGAAGCGTCTCTTCATCATCAACAACGATAAAATGCCAGGGTTGCTGATTTCGCGCGCTCGGGGCCTGCATGGCGGCGCGTAAAAGCAATTCCACTTTTTCCTTTTCAACCGGTTTATTTGAATAACTTCTCACGCTGCGGCGGATATTAATAATCTCCATTCGAAATGCCTCCCTTTTTATTTTGCTTCGGCCCAGTTTCGGCCGATATTGACCTCAGCCGTAAGTTTTACGTTTAAATCGATTGCTTCCGTCATTTCCTTTTGAACGAGAGCCTTTACGGCGTCTATCTCTTGAGGCGGGCAATCGAAAACCAATTCGTCGTGAACTTGAGCGATTAACACCGACTTAAGATTCATCTCCTTCAATTTTTTCGCTATCCTGACCATCGCGATTTTAATGATATCGGCGGCGCTGCCCTGAATCGGAGCGTTCATCGCTGTCCGCTCTCCGAATGCCCTGATATTGGCGTTGGGACTATTAATCTCGGGGATATAACGGCGACGGTTCAGGATGGTCCGCGTATATCCTTTTTCTTTCGCTTCTTCAATAATTCCGTCCAAATAAGTTTTGACTTTGGAGAAATTTTCGAAGTACTTATTGATATAGACGTTTGCTTCCGACTGGCTAATATTGATCGCTTCGCTTAAGCCCCAGGCGCTCATCCCGTAGATAATCCCAAAATTGATCGCCTTGGCTGTCCGGCGCATATCCTTGGTGACGTCGGGCAAATCAACATCAAAAATCTGGCTCGCGGTCAGCGCGTGAAAATCGATATCATCATTAAAGGCTGCGAGCATCTTTTCCTCCCCGGAAAGATGAGCCAAAATCCTGAGCTCGATTTGCGAGTAATCGGCGCTAAGAATATAGCCGTCGGGAAAGCGCGATATAAACACTTCCCGGATTAATTGCCCTTCTTCGGTCCTGACCGGCATATTTTGAATATTCGGCTCGATTGAGGACAGGCGGCCGGTGACGGTCAAAGCCTGCCTGTAAAGCGGGTGGATATAATTTTTATCGTCAATTACCTCTTTTAAGCCGTTAACGTAAGTTGTAATCAATTTATTATAAGCGCGGTATTCGAGTATATAACGGGCGATCGGATAATCGCTTTGCAGTTTTTCCAGGACATCGGAGTTTGTCGAGAAACCGGTTTTTGTCCGCTTTCCATGCGGTAAACGTAGTTTCTCAAACAAAATTTCGCCAAGTTGTTTCGGCGAGTTAATATTAAACCGTTCCCCGGCAACCTGATAAACCTTTTCGGCGCTCTCCTCCGCCTTAAGAGCAAACGCCCGGCCAATTTCATCGAGACGGTATATATCCAGAAGCAGTCCGCTCAACTCAATTTCCGCCAACACTTCGGAAAGATTCATCTCGATTCGATATAAGCCCGTGAGATTATTTCTTTCTATTTCCGCTATCAGCTCCGCTTCCAATTCCCTGATGAGTTCGCATTTATCAACGCTGTAGCGGGCATAAACTTCCGTGTCCGGTATTTTCATTTTCTTATTGGCGCCGTAAATATTATCGTAATACGGTATATCGTTAAAACGGAAATTATCGACCGTCTTTTTAAAATCATCAGCGGCGAACGCCGGGTTAACCAAATAGGCTGCTAGCAATAAATCGAACTCGACATTAGCGATTTCGATGCCCGCCCTTTTTAAAACCGAATAAAGCGATTTGTAATCATAAGTTTTTTTCGCGCGCTTCCCGTCTTCCAAATAATTTTTAAGATCTTGGTTTTGAGCGACCACCGCGCCGGGGAAAAACAACCTCTTTTCGCCGACCACGACGCCCAAGCCCAAAAATTCACCGGTATAATAATTTGACGTGAAAATCTCCGGGATAATATATGCCTCGCCTTTGAGCAGCTCCTTGACGTCGGCGTTTGCTTCGGTTATTATCAGGGGCGGTTCGCTCTCGGCGACGGGTTTGTCTTTTTCCATTTGTTTTAAAAAGGAATCAAATTCGAACTCGCGGAAAAACTCGAATAGAGCCTGAAAATCATATTTGGGGAATTTAAGCTCGTCCGCGGAAAAATCGACCTCAACGTCCAGTTTTAAAGTCGCGAGTTCCTTGCATCGGATCCCGACGTTCTTGTTTTCCTCCAAACGGGCGCGGACGCCGGCGGGGAGTTCGTCAACGTGGGCGATAATATTTTCCAGCGTCTGATACCGCTCAAGCAATTGCAGGGCGGTTTTCGGGCCGATGCCTTTAATCCCCGGCAAATTATCGGAAGCGTCCCCGACCAAGCCTTTATAATCGGCTACCTGCGCTGGCGTGATGCCCGTTTTTACTTGGAAGTTGTCGGCGTTATATTCGTCCAGTTCCCTGATTCCCTGTTTTGTAAGAAATACCTTGACCCGGCCGTTAACCAATTGTAACAAATCGCGGTCGCCGGTAATAATCCTAATCTCATCAAAATCCCGGTAAAACTTCCGGGCGACGCTCGCTAACAAATCGTCGGCTTCGTACATATCGCTTTCTTCTCTTTTGACATTCATTATGTCGAGATATTGCTTGATATAGGGTATTTGCGTTCTAAGCTCGTCGGGAAGCGGCTTTCGCGTCGCCTTATATTCGTCGTATGACTGATGGCGGAATGTCTGGCTTCCGGCGTCGAACGCGACGAAAACATAATCAACGTCCTCAATCAAGCGCCGGTGAAGCATCGAGCAAAAACCATATAAAGCGTTGGTATATCTCCCGTCCGTGGTGCGCATCATCGCCCCGGTTCTATAATCAATGGTGGCGTAATACGCCCTAAACATTAGACTGTTGCCGTCAATCAAATACAATATTTTCTTGTCCATTTAACCACCCGTATCTAAAAGTATTGTATCACAAAATCGAAAAAAATGACATATAAATTTACTTTTTCCACAAATAATAACACTATGACAGGAAAATACTATTTGACCGTTATAATCCTCTTAATATTTGTCCTTTTTGGCGTTTATCCGGCGGGAAGGAAAGCGGATCGGGAAACATTAAATTTGGAGGAATATTTCTCGCCAGAGGAGATGGATTTCATCAAAGCGAACGGCATTAAATCCCGCGATTTAGAGCCTTATTTGAAATATCAAAAATTCAACGTTTTTAAGTATTACCAATACCGGGAGGCAAGGGAAAAGTATAATTTTTCATATCTTGAGAGTCTTAATTATGTTAACAATCCGAACTATTACCGTTTTTACCACAACCCGCAAAAAGCGCTCTTCGCCGGCGCTCCCCACATACTCGTAAACAAATGCTACTTCCTAAGCGAAGACTATGAGCCCGAAGGATTGGTAAACGCGCGGGAATACGAGATTGATTATATCGTCCGGGAGGGAGAAGAAATTTATCTCAAAAAGGAGGTTCTCGATTCGTATCAAAAAATGTATGACGCGGCGAAAGCGGCCGGAATTGAGTTAATGATTTTTTCCGGCTACCGCGACTACGAAAAACAAAGCGTTTTATATTATCAAGTATATAATCAGGATGACTCGATCAGCGCCCGCCCCGGTTTTTCCGAACATCAGACCGGTCTCGCGCTCGATATCAGCCGCCCCGGCGACGGCCTTACGCTGCTCTTTGAACAATCCCCCTCTTTTGCTTGGCTTATGGCTAACGGTCATAAATATGGTTTTATCCTCCGCTTCCCTCCGGGCAAAGAAAGCATCACCGGTTATTCGTACGAACCCTGGCATTTCCGTTATGTCGGAGCTATCGCCGCAGAAATCCGTGAAAAAAACTTAACGCTTGAAGAATATATCTTTTCCAATATGGAAATATGAATTCACTCATTTATAATTCCAACATAAAATAATTATGAAGGAGGGAAAAGAATGAACTTCAATTATACCGATCCTTATGCCAATCAATGGGTTCCCGGGGATTACCGCAACGATTCTTTGCATACCGGCGACGAGAGATTAATCCCCTTTTTAACCGGGGCTTTAATTACCGCGCCTTTATGGGGCGCCGGCAGATATCCCGCCTATATCCCGTATCCTTACCCGTACCCCTATCCGTATCCTTATCCGTACTACGGGTATCCGGGCCGTTATCCCCGTTACCCGCGCCGCCGGCGTTATTATTACTAAAAGAGAGAGATTCTCTCTTTTTTTATTTGTATAAAAGGGACGATGTGGTATAATAATCATGGTCAAAAATACTAAAAAGTAATAGCGAGGTATCATATGGATAGAAAAAAATTAACTACAATCATTTTAATCGCCTTTGCGGTGGTCGTCGTGTTCGTTATTGGCGCGTTTACCGTTCATCTCTTCACCAATTCCAAAACATATAAATGCTACCATTATGAAGAAGCATTCTCTTATGCGAACGAGGATGATGCCCAAATCGTAGATCATATTCCGAATTATAAATATCTTAAACTTGAACTAAAAAAAGACAAAACTTTCAAGATGAAGCTCGCCGTTAAGGACGGTTCAGGCGTCACGGAAATAGTCGGCACCTATTCCGATAAAAACGATAAAATCACTTTGAATTTTGTTGGGCAGCATGTAGAATTCCAATTTTTTGACTCGCTGGAATTCACCCGAGCGGGAAGGGAACTGCGCTGCCGGCAAACGGCCACGAAAACTATTGGCGATACGGAAGTCACGATCACGATAACGCTGAAATTTAAAAAAACAATATTCTGATTAAAAACCGGGTTCCTCAAAACCCGGTTTTTTTATCTCGTGATATGTTTGGGACTATACAAGTATTTAAGGTTGTAGAGTTTTTGCCATAGGAGATTGATCATTACCGTGACCAAACCCCACTTAACCAGGTTAAAGGAACCAAAAACGATAATCGCTTCCTTTAACGGCATGTCCAGCTCATAAATAATCGGAAGATTAATGAAATAATTGTAGAAAATCATAAACACCATGGTTATCAAGGTCCCGAGAATTGTCGATATCAACATTTTGTCGGCATTGGGTTGTTCATTTTCCTTAAGCTTAAAAAAGAAGATCGCAACGGGAAGGATGTAGGCGACGCTCGCGATAAAATTCACGAGTTGGTCAATCCCCAAAACAAGGGATGCTCCGAAAAGGCTAAAATGAAAAATAACCCGCAATACATTCGTCAACAAACATACTATAACCGCGCTTCCGAAACCAAACCAAAGCAACACCAGGATATAAATCAGGCCGCTAAATTCCAACTTTAAAAAAGGATATCCAGGAATAATCGGAAACCCGAAAAAACGTAGCACATACGCCAATCCCGCCATCAATCCCAAAACGGTTATTTTGTAAACGGAATACCGGCCCGTTTCGCTTTTTTTCCTCAAAAACGTGGCGACCGTGAGCGCCGCGTATAAGGCAAAAAAGAAACCGTAGACTAATATTTTCTTAAGCAGCGGTATTGCTTCTTCGACGCCCGATTCTATCAGACGCTTTTCTTCCAGATAAAAATAATAACGCACGCCAAGCAATACCAAGATAATTAAAAGCGTGTTTAGAATATGTATTTTAATATTAAGTCGCTTTTCTATTGCCCTTAGATTCGCAAAGACAACGAAAAAGACAACAATTATCGCCACAAAAACTAAAGTCAAAATTACCGCCTCGAGGTTTTTTTTCAAAAGCTCAAGCAAATCTGTGAAAACATTTAAGAACATATTAACCTCCCGTATATGAAAAATTGTCCCGGCTTTTTGATTAAAAAAAGCCCATGAAATACTTCATGAGCAAAAAGTCCATCATTATGGATTCTTCTCCCGTCTAGACTTTAACTATCGGTTCCGGAATTGCGCCGGATCATGCCCGTGGGCTCGCGGACTATACCGCCGGTCGGGAATTTCACCCTGCCCTGAAGAATTTCATTAATAGTATTATATATTTTTTTTATCCTTTTGTCAATTAATGCAATCGTTTTATTTGGAGAACAAC
>DGED01000082.1 GCA_002385755.1 Caryophanales bacterium UBA3935
TAAGCGTGAAGGGAAATTGCGATATTTATGGCTTCGAACGGTTTCGCGTTATCACGTTCGGGGACGAGAGAATTTACTTGTTTCACGGCGACCGAGCCGATTTGAGCGACGAGGCCTTATACGCGCGGGCGCTTCGCCATCGGTGCAAGATAATCGTGCACGGTCATACCCACGTCCCGAGATATCATTGTTACCGGGGCGTGCGGATTATCTGCCCGGGTTCGCCAGCGTACCCGCGCGGCGGATCCGCCGCGACGTATGTCGTCCTGCGCGGGGGATCGGCCGCAAAAGTGGAGTTTGTTATGGTGGATTATGAAAAAAGTTGATTTATATTACGATTTGGTTGACCGCGCGGCGATGATTTATCATCGCAGTTTGAAAACCGATTATCTCGATTCTTTGCTTTTGGCCGCTTGCGGTATTATTCACGAGGATTATGACTCGCGTTTAGACGATGAAGATATAAAAGAAATGGAAAATATTTGCCGGGAAATTTACTCGACGGAGTTTCTTAACGAGGAAGTCCGGTTGGCTTCGCAGCTTTTGATCGCAAAGGCGTTTAAGCATATCGGTTATTCCCTTGACCTGATGACCCCGGACGCCGTCAATTATTTGATCGCCGCCGCCGTATGCCACCGATTTCGGAATAAAAAAATATCGATTCTTGACACCGCGTTGGGAACGGGGAATTTGCTTCAGGCGATATGCAATCGGATGGATGTCGACCCCGATCTTTTTGGGATTGAATACGATTGGCGGCTCGCGCAGCTTGCGCGAGCGCTTGCGAATTTGCAAGGGAACGCGATTATTATTTATTATCAGGACGCCCTGAGGGATTTGATTGAGAAGGTCGATCTCATTATCGGCGACCTTGACGGTTACGATGTCGCTGACGACCTCGTCTTGGGAAGCAAGCTGTACGGGAAAGGCGTAAGATATTTTCCATACTTGGTAATTGACGCCCGCTTGAGAAACTTAAAGAAAAATGGGGTTTTTATCTATGTCGTCGATAATGATTTCTTTTCCCATCCGGGGGCTCCCGTTTTCCGGGAAGAGATTAAAAAAAAGGCGACGTTTTTGGGAGTGGTGACCCTCCCGCAATCAATGTTCCATCAACAACATGGCGGGAAAAGCATCTTCATCGGAACGAACGCGTTAAAGAAAAATCACCAGACGATAATAATGACTATTAATGACACCGAAAAAAACACGTTGGCCGCGGCCGTGGACAATATTGTCCGATTGGTCGATATGTTTTAAAATACACGCGATAGAAAGGACGCTTTTATGATTAAAGTAATGGCGATAAACGCCGGAAGCTCATCATTAAAATTCAAGCTTTACGACATGCCGGAAGAGACGGTAATAACGGAGGGGAATATCGAGAGGATTGGTCACGAGGACGCGTATTACACGATCAATATTAACGGGGATAAAATAAAGACGGTTTTGCCGGTTAAAAACCATAAAGAAGCGACCAACCTTTTGCTTGACGACTTGGTGAAAAGGAAGATCGTTTCCTCCCTGGACGAGATTAAGGGCGTCGGCCATCGAATCGTTCAGGGCGGCGATTATTTTTCCGACTCGGTCATCGTTGACGACGACGTAATCGCCAAAATCGACGAGTTATGCCAGTTGGCGCCGCTTCACAATCCGGCGCATTTGACGGGAATCAAAGCTTTCATGGAAGTGTTGCCCGACGTTCCCAACGTCGTTGTTTTCGATACCGCTTTTCACCAGACGATGGCGGAAGAAGCGTATATGTACGCTTTGCCCTATGAGTGGTACACGAAACACCGTATCCGCAAATACGGGGCGCACGGCACCAGCCACCAGTACGTCGCCCGAAAGGCCGCTGAAGTGGTCGGCGTCCCGATTGAGGAGTTAAAAATCGTCACCTGTCACTTGGGCAACGGCGCCTCGATCGCCGCTGTTCAGGGAGGAAAATGCGTTGACACCTCCATGGGACTTACGCCGCTTGAGGGAATCCCGATGGGGACGCGGAGCGGGAATATCGACCCGGCGGTGGTCGAGTTTATTTGCATGAAAGACAACTTAACTGTTTCCGAGGTTTTATATATATTAAACCATAAATCCGGCTATCTCGGCGTGTCCGGGATATCCAACGACTCGCGCGATTTGGAGGAAGCGATGCAGCGGGGAGATAAGCGCAGCAAGCTTGCGCTTGATATCCAGTACAAGCGCATCGCCGATTACATCGGCAGTTACTATGTTTATATGGGCGGGATCGATATTATCGTCTTCACCGCCGGAATCGGGGAGAATTGTAGCCGCTGCCGGAGCGAGGTCTTGCGCCGGGTAAAGGTCCTGGGCGTGGAACTTGACGAGGAGGCAAACGCCAAGGCCCGCGGCGAGATCAGGGAACTGACCACGAGAGATTCGAAAATCAGGGCGTTTCTCATTCCGACGAACGAGGAATTGGTTATCGCCCGCGATACCGTCCGGTTGGCCAGGCTGATCCAGTAGCGATTATTAATAAAAAAAGGGGAATAGATGAAAAAAAGAATTTTGCTTTTGTTTTTGTCGTTTTTTTTGCTTTTTACGGCATCCGGTTGTTTCTTCAGGGATTCCGACGAGCAAGCCAAGTTTGAAGGATTGATTGAAGAATATTTTTATTTGTATGTCAGCGATCCCATGACCGTTAATTTCACGCTTGACAAACCGGAAAAGTACGGTCTTGAAGACTTGCAAGTTACCGCATATGCTTTTTCCGAAGAGAATTATCAAGCCTTCGGCGAGCAACTTGTCAAATTCAGGGAGCGTTTAAAAGCGGTTAGGTATAATAGCCTGACCGCCGCGCAACAAATGACATACGACGTTGTGCTTGCGGATTTGGACAACTTGATCGCGTTTATCGAATATCCTTACCACTTGTCCAATCTTGGCGCGACACTCGGCTACCAGGTTATGTTGCCGATCGCATTATCCGAATATCGTTTTAAGAACGCAAACGATATCGCCGATTATTTCGCCTATCTTTCCGCAACCCGCGGGATCTTCGAAGGAATGGTGGAATTTGAGAAAACGCGCGTTGAAAAAGGATTTGGGTTTCCGTTAGGGATGTATAGCCTGATGGCTGAGCAATGCGGCGAGATCGCCGCGACGGAAGAGATTTTCCTGATTCCGATCTTTAATGATAAAATCGCCGCCGCCGGGTTTTTAACGGACGCCGAAAGAAACGATCTTAAAACCGAGCACCTCTCCCGCGTCGGGGAGTTTATCGATGCCTACGCTTACCTGCGGGAGGAACTCGAGAAAATCGAGGGCCCGTCGTTTCCCGACGGCGGATTATGCGCGTATGCAGACGGCGCCGATTTGTATGAGTTAATCGTTCGCGCCGACGCGGGCTGCGATATGGATATCGATGAAATCTATGATTACCTCTACGATAAGATGGAAGACGATATGAGGTTCGTGGCTAACTACTTGATGGTTTACCCCGAAATGGCCGCCGCTATTGACAATCCTAATTTTCTTTCATCCCGGGATAAGACGGAAATTTTCGAGTTGTTGCGGGACGCGGCGGAGGATGATTTTCCTTTTCCGGCGGATGAATTTGACGTGCGCTTTGAGGATATCCATCCCCTGCTTCGCGATTACGTTTCCCCGGCGTTTTATTTATTATCCCCGATTGACGCCGAAGTGACCGAGGTAATCTATATTAATGAAGAAATATTGACCGACGCCACTCAGGCTTATTTCACAATCGCTCACGAAAGCATTCCCGGCCACATGCTCCAGCACAACGTTCTGAAAAAAAGCGATTGGCCGGACGCGCGGAAAGTAATGGATTTTATCGGCTATTCCGAAGGCTGGGCGGTGTATGTCGAAGAATATATCGGCAAGTATCTTGACGTTGACGAGACGCTCCTTCGCGCCTACATGGCGGCGAGGCGGATAAATTATACTATTTTGTGTCTTGCGGAAATAGAGGTTCATTATTACGGCTTGAACCTAAACGAGTTGCAATCCTGGTTTCGTGATTTCGGGGGAATTTCGGCAGATGATCTTTACGAGATATACTACTTGATATTAGAGGAACCGGGGTATTTTTTGAAATATTACTTAAGTTATTACTTGCTTTCCGATCTTAAGGAAGATTTTATTTTCAGGTTAAAGCGCGAAAAGATTGACACCGATAATTACGATTACGAATTCCACAAATTCTACCTCGATTTCGGGTCCGCCCCGTTTTATGTCATGGAAAAATGGATTAAAAATTATATTGATAACAATTATTAAACCCGGCGACGGGTTTTTTGTTTTATCCCCCGGCGATATTTTTCAAACGGAAATCGCGCCCCGATGACAAATATATGGTCGGAGGTGATTGGATGCGAAAACTGTTTTTGTCCGCCGCGATTGTCTTGCTTTTTGCGGGAGCGCGCGTTAAAGCCCGCACGATAATCACGGAAGCGGGGGCGTTAAGCGACGAGTTGCTCCCCGAGGACGGATGCGGGATCGTCGATGGCGCCGTCGACTGGAACAAGCCGGGCCGGTATCCGGTGATGTTTGAAGACGGGGAAGCCGGCGAGGTTATCGTCGCGAGCGGCGATGAGTTTTCCGGCGGATTTGATATCGAAAAAGTATATAATCGCATCAATCTTGAGGAAAGTTTTGATTTTTTTGATGTTTTGTTCGCGTCGGAGGACGAGTATTATATTTACGGGGCTATAAGACGCGACGATTTTCCCTATAGCCCGATATATAGCGAAGGGTTCCTGTACGTGGCATATTACAGCGAAAACTGCTTGATGTGGGAACATATCGTTTATCCCGACCGCTACGGCGGCTTTGCCTCGGCCTGTCTTGCGCCCGGCGGCATCGCTCTCATCGGGGACTACGACAGCAGGGGCGAAGGAAGGAACGTCGTTATCTGTCGATATAATAATAAAGGCGGTCTCGTTTACCGGCGGGAAATCCACGGTTCCGGCAATGATTTCGCTCACAAGATTTTTTATGACGAGGGGATATTCAGGTTTGTTCTCTCGGCTAATTCCCACGATCAAGATTACGATTTCCGCCGCGGGGGAGATTACGACATTATTTGCGGTTATTGGCGGCCGGAAACGGATGAATTTCGCCTTGCCGGGTTCGGCAATTCCGGCGACGAAGTTTACGCCGGGGCCGCCATGTCCGGCGGAAAACTTTGCGTCGGCGCCGAGTTTGTCGGGACGGGCGCTTTTAAGAATGACGGGAAGACGCGCTTTCAGGGTCTCGTCTTAGTATCGCCGGACCTTGAGATAAAAGGATTCGCGCCGCTCGCCGACGGGCCCGCGCCGCTGCCGGTTTATAGCTGCGGCGGCGACTTTTTTGTAATGCAAAAGTATTACGCGCAGCCGTATATCGATTTTCACTTTTATGACGGCGACTTGCGATTCGCGGTAAGCAGGAGAGTCGCGCTCCCCGACGGAATGCGCGCCGATGACGCGAAGCTTTATATCCGCGATGAGGATATCGTGATCTTCGCCGTCGGCAAAACCCAAAGCCGGGACGGGTTGTATTTAGCACTGGCCGGAAAATCTTTTCATCGCCGGGTAGAAAAGATCTTCCCCGTCGACGACTCCCCGTATATCGTGGGGCTTTATCTGACCGCTGCCGGGGAGATCGTCTTCGCGTACCTTTCCGGGAATAAAAATGTTTTATATATAAAGGGCTTAATCCGCGTCGGGAAGGAATCAAACGTTGCCGATATGGAAAAAATGGTTGTCCATAGCGACGACGTTTATTTAAACGGTCGCGGCATAGCGAAAAGAGAGACCTTGTTTAACGCGACGGAGAATATCCTCGCCCCCCTGGGGACTTATTATAATCTTGAGCGGTTTGTCTCGGATAAATATATCGTCTACTTGCCGGTTAAATTAGTGTACAGGCCGCGGTTTAATGTCAAAAACGGCGAGATTTATGATGTCGGCTACACGCTCTTTTTTAACGGCGAGGGTTACTTGAATAACGAGCCGGTCCGGATTGGCCACGCGGTTGCGGAACCGGGAAATTATATCTTAGAAATCGTCGGCAACGGCGGCGAAAGAAGCTCGGTCTTTTTTTCCGTCGCTTATTTAAGCGAGAAGGAAGGAGACTGGATCGCGAGGCGGCCGACGCCGGCGCTAACATGTCGTTACGCCCCGCATCCGGCGTCTTTTTCCAACCTGCCGGCGATAAATTTTGAACGGGAACAGGCGGAAGACAATGGCGGCGGCGGGTTTTATCTTGTTTGCGCGGCGGTTTTAATCGGTTTGCTTGCGGGCGGGTTAGCTCCCGTTGGGAAACGGGGGGACGATTATGCTTAAGTTTTTGTTTCTCTTTGTTTCGACCTTGTTTGTTAACGCCGCCGCTCCGGAGGATTATCTGACGGTATTATCCAAAAACCGGGAGGAGGAGACGGTAATCGCCCAGGCGGAAGAATACCGTCTCGTTTGGAACGGCTCCGAGCGCGCGTTAACGACCAAAGACGGCTCATGGCGTCGCGAGGTCGGTCCGGCGGATGAAAGCCTGTTAATCGCCCATAACGGCGACTGCCTCTTATTTTATTATCATGATGAATATCTGCGTCTAACCGTCTATGACCGGGGCGGGAATAAGCTCTATGACGGCGTATTGTTCGATAATCCAGTAACCGCGCGCTGGGACGTCTGCTGCGGGAACTATATTTATATCGCCGGCGGGGTTTCGCGTTACACGGATGAAAGGTTTATTTCCGCCGCGGAAGGGAAAGCGCTGGGCGGAGAGGACGCGTTTTTGGCAAGATTTGACGACGAGTATAATTTAATCGACGTCGCCGTGTTTGGCGGCGAGAAAAACGAGAGATTTTCCGCCGTTTGCGCGAACGGCGAGAGCGTTTTTCTTGCCGGGCATAAAGTTCCGGGCGGTGGCGGCGATTTCGGAAACGGCGGCCGTTATGTCGACACCGTGTTCGTCGTTAGTCTGGACGATGAACTGAATATCTCGGAATCTCGCGTCCTGGCGTCGACCGATAAGATCGTTTCCCTGCGTTATTACAAAGACCGGCTTTTCTTGGTTTTATCCCGCAGGGTTTATAAATTCGACGACGACTTAAACACTCTGCATCGCGAGGATCTTGAGGAAAAAGTAATCGCCGCTTGTTTTTCGGGTATTAACCGTCTGGCGTTGTTCGCGGCGGACGAGGGATATATATACAATACGTACACATTTGTTCGGGAGTACGTTTTCTCATACCCTTCCGCGGACGCGATCCGCGTCCGAAACGACGCGGTGGCGCTTTCGACGCCCGTCGGGGATTTTTTGCTGGACGTCGCCTGCCTGCGATATTTCAAGCCGCCAGCGTTTTATTGCCCGGACGCCGATTACCGGGGCGAAGCGCATACTTTGTTCGGTCCCGCTCGCTTGCTGAGGGAAGAAAGCGAACCCTATTTTGACCCGTCCGTTTACGGGCGCTACCTGCGAAAATATATTTATTCCACCGCCGCCGGTTTGGAGTTTGCCGTCGAGCGCGAGATGGAGGTTTATTTCGAGGCTAACGTCGACGAGGACGCGATTTACCCGTTGGGATACCGGCTGCGTTTTACCGGCGTAGCTTATCTTAACGGCATGAAAATCATCAACAACTATCCCTTGGACGAAGCGGGAGAGTATTTATTGGAACTCATCGGCGCAAACGGGGAGACGCGTCGCGTGCGCTTTCGCGTCGCTTCCTCGCAGATTAAGTTTTCCGATCTTGCCGTGAAAACTTGGGATATTGAAACGGCTCCTGACTCCGTGTTTTATTTCCGGCTCGAATACGATGGCGGCGGGGAATGCGAAATCGCGAGCGTCGTTGTCAACGGCTTGGAGACCGACGAGTTAATCGTTGACCGGACCAGGAGGATAATTGATGTGAAAATGCGAGCGCCTGGGGAATGCGGAATTCATTATTACCGTTTGGAAAAGATTAATTATTTATATCGCGGCGATTATTTCAGTCATGATATTAATAAAACGATAACCGTTAATGTCTTGAGACCGTCCCCGAAACTCAACCTTACCGCGTCGGGAGGGCTAGAGTTTAAGGCCGAGCTTGACGACGCGTTCGCAACCGCCCGTTATTTCTCGCTCGTGGCATATTCGCCCCGCGAGGAAATCAGGAAAAAATACAGTCTCGCCAATAATAATATTTATTTAAACGGTCTCTCCGCGGGCGAGGAATATCAAGCAAAACTCTTTCTCGTGTATAATAACGGGAACGGGAAATACCAAGAAATCGAACTGCTTGAGGTCACGATAAGCGGCCAAAGCGAATGTAAAATCGGCGAGATTGAGATTTTGGAGTCGGAAGAAACCCTAAAAAGATTTAATATCAACCTTAACAAAAACGCCGGGTTACAATCTGTCGGCAGGGCTGGCGAGATACTCTACCGCAAACCGAAAAAATCGCCGTCGCCGGCGATTATGGCCGCGTTTGGGGCGGTGATTTCCGCCGGGATTGTTTTCGGGATTAAAAAAACTGTTTCGCGAAGGCGAAACAAGAAGTCCGGCGCGAAAGTTTAAGAGCGGGTCTGTCTGACCCGCTTTTTTGTTTTCGCGTGAAAACGTTGACAAAAAAGCAGGTTTGCTCACAAGATTGCTTTTTTGTATATTTTTTGATATAATGGGAAAGAATTTTTAGGAGGAAGATATAATATGCCATTTGCAGCACTTTTTACCGATTCGATGTTATTACCGGTTATACTATTCTTGGTAACCTATGTTTTGCTTTTAGTGATTCCCAAGTACCGGCCGTATATCGCGCTCGCGACAGCTTTGATCTTTATCGGCCTGAAAATTTTACCCGTCAAGGCGGCGTTTAAGGCGCTTGACTGGAACGTGCTTTTTATGATTATCGGCACGATGGGAATCGTCTCCTTGTTTATTGAATCGAAAATGCCGGCTTTGCTTGCCGACAAAATTATAGAAAAGACCCCGAACGTGAAGTGGGCGGTCGTATCGCTCGCGCTGTTTGCCGGAGTTATATCGGCATTCGTCGATAATGTTTCTACGGTATTGATGATCGCGCCGGTGGCGCTTGATATTTCCAAAAAACTAAAAATATCGCCGGTTCCGAGTATTAT
>DGED01000010.1:0-2032 GCA_002385755.1 Caryophanales bacterium UBA3935
TCGGGGGCTTTTTGGCCGACCGCCTGAACAAAGCCCGCATCGTTTATCTTACCGATTATATGCGCGGGGGTTTGATTATCGCGAGCGGTTATATTATGTTCGTTATTAACAATGTTTCGGTCCAGCTTGTCGTATTATTCGTGACGGCGGTGTTTCTGAATATCTTGTCGGCCGTGTTTAACCCGGCCGCGGCTTCGCTTATCCGCTTTATCGTCACGGACGACCAGTTACAACAAGCGCAATCATATTACGGGGTGTTAAACAGCGTTCAGAATATTATCGGCGTCCTGCTTGCGAGCATACTATATTCTTTTATCAGCATTTGGCTTCTGTTTATCATTGTCGGCGTTCTTTATGTTCTGTCGGGGTTTTCGGAAATGTTTATCCGATATAATTATCAAAAAAGCGAAAGCGCCGTAACGATAAAAACGATGATTAGCGATTACGGGGAGGGACTGCGTTATCTGCGCGGACAAAAAGCGTTGTTGGTTATGATTTTGGGGGTCTTGTTTATTAATTTCTTCTTTTCGCCCATATTTTCAAACGGCACGCCTTATTTTGTAACTTATTATATTAAGGGCGATTACCTTTTTTCCGAGTTCGTGAAGCCGGAGATGTGGAAAGCGATATTCACGTGCTCGGTATCCTTGGGGACTTTGATAATATCGATTGTTCTCGGGATTAAAAGCGATAAAGGCGAATACGGCGTTCGGGTGAGACGATGGCTATTTATCCTGGCGCTTGTCTTGGCGCTAATCCCGATAAGTTATTACGCTTTAATCGTTATAAACGATAAACTTGACTTGTTTCTTATCACCTTTACCGTGGTCGCGTTTTTAATCGGCATTGTGACTCCGAACGTTAATATTCCCGCCGGCGTCGCGATTCAAAAGTCCGTCGAAAGGGATAAATTGGCGAAGGTCCAAAGTTTGCTTACGATCGGCTCGCTCGGGCTGACCCCGTTCGCTTCATTTATCGGCGGCGCCGTTATCGAGAAATTAGGCCTCGGACCGCTCTTCATTATTTGCGCGGCCGGCATCTTATTTACCTCGATATTTATCAGCGCGAACAAGAATATCGAGACTTTGGGCATTGTGGATAATACTAAAAATGATAATTTAATCGACGAGGTGACGGCATGAATTGGGAAAAGTTGACGGCGCCGGAGTTTAAGAAGGCGGCGGCGGAAACGGGCGTCTGTATTATCGCTTTCGGCGTTCTCGAACGCCATGGCGATCATCTCCCGCTCGGGACCGATTATCTTAACGGCCATCGGTTGGCGACGCTCGCCGCCGAGAAAGAAAAGGCCGTCGTCTTTCCGCCGTTTTATTTCGGGCAGATTTACGAAGCCCGCTGTTTTCCCGGGACGGTCGCGATCAGCCCGGAACTTCTATTCCGGCTTATCGGGGAAGTGCTTGACGAGATTGGCCGGAACGGGTTTAAGAAAATAATTATCCTGAACGCTCATGGCGGGAATAACGGGCTTTTGCGTTTTTTGGTTCAATCGCAATTATGGGAAGAAAAACCTTATGTCGTTTACTGGTATCAACCGGCTTCCCCGGAACGGACGGAACTATACCGGAAGGTCTGCGACACCGATATTCACGGTCATGCCTGCGAGTGCGAGACGAGCATATCCCTTTATAATCACGAAGAACTCGTGAAGATGGAGGCAATCCCGAAAGAGACTAGATACCCGGAGAAAAAACTCGGGCATTTGCCGAATAACTTCTCCGCTCTCTCGTGGTACGCTAACTACCCCGATCATTACGTCGGCTCCGCCGCGCCGGCGACGAAGGAGAAAGGCGAGATCTTAGTCGAAAAGGAAGTCGAGATGCTCGCGCGGTATATCGCCGCGGTGAAAAAGGACGAGACGCTGCCTTTGTTGAGCGAGGAATTTCACCGCAAAAGCCGGAATCTTTAAGGATTTATCATAAGAATTTGCTTTTTCCGAATGATTATGTCACCCGGTAGACAGTTGCCGTTATCACGTTCCTTATAGCTTTTGCCCGGTGACTGTCTTTTTTATAAT
>DGED01000010.1:2197-7350 GCA_002385755.1 Caryophanales bacterium UBA3935
AATGAATATTTAAATGCAAAAGGAGTTTGTTATGATTAAAAAGACGCTTTTAGATTTAATCGGCTCGACGCCGGTTGTAGCTTTTGAAGGCATTTATATAAAACTTGAGTCCTACAATTTGACCGGTTCGGTTAAGGACCGCCCGGCGCTCGCGATGATTGAGGGGTTGGAGAAGAGGGGCCTTTTGCGTCCCGGGGAAACGATAGTCGAGCCGACAAGCGGAAACACCGGGATCAGCCTGGCCGCGATCGGCGCGATTAAAGGCTATCGCGTCATTCTTGTGATGCCGGAAACGATGAGCGTTGAACGAAGGCAGGTCATGGCCGCTTACGGAGCCGAAATCGTCCTTACTCCGGGAAGCGCCGGAATGGCGGGAGCGATCGCGGAAGCCGAGCGCCTGGCCGCCCAACCCGGTCACATTATGCCCAGTCAGTTCGCCAATCCCGATAATGTCTTGTCTCACCGGATGACAACGGCCAAGGAGATTATCGCCGATTTCCCGGCTTTGGATTACGTCGTTGCCGGCGTCGGCACCGGCGGGACCGTGACCGGTCTCGCTTACGAGTTGAAAAAACACTATCCCGGTCTGCGAATAATCGGGGTCGAGCCGCGGGAGTCGGCCGTGATTTCGACGGGTGTTAAAGGCGCGCACGGCATTCAGGGTATCGGCGCCGGGTTCGTTCCCGAGATTTTGGATGTTAAGGCTTTGGATAAAGTCATTACCGTCTCCACCGCGGAAGCCAAAGAAGAAGCGCGGCGGCTTTCCCGCAAGGGACTGTTTCTCGGTATTTCCGCCGGGGCGGCAATCAAAGCGGCGCTCGATTTGCGCCGGGAAGAGCCGGAAGGAAAAATCATTCTCGCGATCGCCCCGGATAACGGCTTTAAATATCTTAGCGCCGACGTTTACTCGTAATATAACCGGCTTGGCCAAGCCGGTTTTTCTTATCATTTCGCAAGACAAAATCGGGAAAATAAGATATAATAACCGTAAATTTAACAACGATCTTGACATATAATAAAAATATCAGGGTAGAGAAGATGAGAACGCTCTTGGAAGGAGGAATCTTCGTTGTTTTCTTATTTGCGATCGATTAAAGAAAGAGATCCGGCGGCCAGGCACTACCTGCAAATCATATTGTTTTACCCGGGCGTCAAGGCTGTTTTCTGGTATCGCGTCGCCAATTTTCTATACACCAAACTGAAACTGAAATTGCTGGGCGAATTTATTATGTTTATGGTGAGGACGATACACGGCATCGAGATTCACCCGGCGGCGAGAATCGGCAAACGTCTCTTCATCGATCACGGCAGCGGCGTGGTTATCGGCGAGACTACCGTAATCGGCGATGATTGCACGATTTACCAGGGAGCCACTTTGGGCGGGACTGGAAAAGAACGCTGCAAGCGCCATCCGACGTTGGGAAACAACGTCATGGTCGGCGCCGGGGCCAGGATTCTCGGAAATATCACCATCGGGGATAACGTGAAAATCGGCGCTAACGCCGTCGTGCTTGACGACGTCGAGGAAGGAAAGACGGTCGTCGGCATTAAAGGGAGAACTCTTTAATACGGGTTCTTTTTTTGTTTGCGGGGTTAATACCTACAATACGGGATTATCGGCGCCAGAAAATACTTGGACAATGGTCTCTTTAACCTGGCTTCTTCGTTATTAAAAGATTATCAGAAGGGAAAAAATATGCTTGATAATAAAGGTTTTGATTCATGGGCTGATGTTTATGACCGAAGCGTGGGATTATCGGATGATCCCGTTAGTCAATAACCTATTTATACCTATAGCTTATTATATTAAGCACATAGGACTGTCAACAAATTTTGCAGCATCGCCTCATAATGCTGAAAACGTAAGGACAATTAAAAAATGGCTTATAAGTGCAATGTTGAAGCGCGTATTCAGCTTCCAGCTTGATGGTGTCCTTCGTCCAATTAGAGAGATAATTGCCAAAAGCGACGGTTCAATGTTCCCGTTTGATAAGATTGTTGAACGATTTAAAGGTACTAACAGGACGCACGAGTTCACTGACGCTGACATCGATAATCTGCTGTATCTTAAATATGGACAGAGTGACATACTGACTGTAATGTCGGTTCTTTACCCATGGGCAGATTTGCATAATCTATTTCGCATTGATCATATTTTCCCAAGGGCTGAGTTCTCAGAACGTAAACTCCGCAAGTTAAGGATTCCTGCTAACAGAATCATGGATTTCTTAGAAAACTTCAATTACATAGGCAACCTTCAATTGCTTGAAGGACTGGATAATACGTTGAAGACCAACAAGGATTTCAAAAAATGGTTTGAGGATAATTTGCCGACAGAAGAAGCGAAGATTGCGTATCGGCAGAAACATCTAATCCCTGAAGGTGTTGATCTCGCATTTGCAAACTTTCCTGAGTTTTTAGAAGCTCGCAAGGCTTTAATAAGAGATAGATTGAAAAAAGAACTGCAAGGATAATGAAGATAACCGTTCCATTCGTGAAAAGAGTTTGAGAGACCAAATGAAAATTATTTATGTTGCTGGAGGTGAATCCTAATGCCATCAGTTGGGAGTTCTTAGTTTCTCCGTGGAAGACACTTTTGACAAGTTTCTAATACTGCAGGAAAGACTCAAACGGGCGTCAAGGCTGTGTTGACGGATAATGCTGATTTTGTGGCGGAGGAAATCAAAACGTATAAGCAGATGCTTGACGATGGCCTCATTTCCGAGGAAGAATGCAATCAGAAACACAAAAAGCTGCTTGGATTATAATACTGATAATCTTATAAATTAACATAAAAACCGCTTTTCGCTTGATAGCAAAAAGCGGTTTAATTTTGCTTTGCCACAATGAAAAAGGCGTCTGTTTATACGCTAGCTAATCTTTTAGCATAATGTCGTTGCCGCAGTTGGAACTTCCTATATATCTCCGTTGTATTAATGCGCTTCTCGGCTTTTGGATTTTTTTTATCAGAAATTTTTCAAGTTTGCAGTTAATACGTTTACGAAGGCAAACAAACTATTGACATTTGCAAAAAATTGTCATATAATACCTTTAGTTGGTTGTATAAAATGTTGCCATCACCTTGATTGCATTTTTGTTCATGTATGAAGCATTCTGCTGACGATACATAGTATTTGATTTTCTGCTTTTACCGCAGAATGCAACGGACTAATCTAGGCTGATCCAGATTTTACGCAGAGTAAAGAGAGGTGCTTTTGAAGCAGGAGAAATTTTTCACAATGATGTATCCCTATATTTGACAAGCAAAGCAGGAAGCGGAGTGTCAAGATGACCTACTCCACAATTCTCTCGCGGAAGATACAGACTTCGTTGTAAGTTCCCGGACATATAAAACTCTAAACTACAAGAATCGCATTTTTTGGCTCGAATGCATAAAGCATTGAAAAGTGATTAACAGAGCTTGGCATTGATATTCAAGGTGATGATGTCACCAATAAATCCGCCAAGCTATTTGTTTTAATTTTGAAAGAAACTACATGATTATATGACAGCGACTCTCGATGGTGTTTTTTTATATGGCTGTTCAAGCATGATAGTAATCATCAGTGAAAATAAGTGTGTTTTTTCTATGTGAATGCAAATCTGATAAATCACAATCTCAAAAAAGTGATATGAGGTGGTATTGTGCGTTTTAGTTACAATAACTTATGGAAGTTATTAATCGACAAAAATATGAACAAGCAGGATTTACGAAAAATGACCGGTATCTCTTCCGCTTCAATTGCTAAACTGGGTAAAGGCGAGAATGTAAATACCGAAGTGCTCCTGCGTATATGTAAAGCGTTAAAATGTGATATATCTGATATAATGGAATTCGTTCCTGATGATGATAATCGGGAGAAAGGGACTACGATAACTAAGTAAGGAGGAGTCAAACAATGGCTAGACTTGAAGATATTACCGTAGGTGCAATCGTTGTCGGTATTGCTGGAAATATGCCGGTGACCGTTGTTGCGGTTAAGTGGTACGGAAACGCTGTCTTGGAGGTAACGTTCAAGGACGCTTGCGGACAACTTGCCAGCCAGCTTTTATATAGGGATGACGAAGAGCGACTTGATGTCAAATCCGATAGCCTACCGTGGTCTTTTGATGCGGACCCTAACCTTTTAAGACTTGTCTCTGAAGCCTATCGTATTAAACTTGCCCATATATTTGACCCATATCTTGCGGTACATACATCTGCCATAGAGCCACTGCCACACCAGATTTCAGCGGTTTATCAGGAAATGCTTCCGCGTTTGCCGCTTCGCTATATTTTGGCAGACGACCCAGGCGCGGGTAAAACGATTATGACAGGACTGTTTCTCAAAGAATTGCTCGTTCGCGGCGACTTAAAACGCTGTATGATAGTTACACCGGGCAATCTTGTAGAGCAATGGCAGGACGAGTTATACCGAAAGTTTAACTTGCGCTTTGAGATTCTTACCAATGATCGTATCGAGTCGGCAGTCTCGGGCAATGTTTTTACTGAGGTGAACCTTTGCATCGTCCGTTTGGATAAACTCTCCCGCAACGAAGATATAAAGGGAAAACTGCGTGTTACTGACTGGGATTTGATTGTCGTCGATGAGGCGCACAAAATGTCTGCTACTGTTTGGGGCGGTGAAATTAAGTATACAAAAAGATTCCAACTCGGGCGGTTGCTTTCATCCATCACAAGGCACTTTTTGCTTCTAACTGCAACGCCACATAACGGGAAAGAAGAAGACTTTCAACTTTTTATGTCGCTCATAGACCAAGATCGTTTCGAAGGCGTAGCCCGAAGCGGCCATCGAGCGGTGGATGTGTCAGACGTTATGCGTCGTTTGGTAAAAGAGGATTTATTGAAGTTTGATGGCACTCCTTTATTCCCAGAACGTCGTGCATATACGGTTAACTATGATCTTTCGCCTTTGGAGGCAAGACTTTATACCGCTGTTACAGAATATGTGCAGGAGGAGTTCAACCGCGCAGATCAGCTTAACAGTGATCGCAAGACCACGGTCGGTTTTGCTCTAACAATATTGCAGCGTCGACTTGCTTCTTCCCCAGAAGCAATATACCAATCCTTAAAACGCCGCCGTGAGCGTTTGGAAAACCGTCTCTTAGAGGAGCGGCTCGGTAAACGTGCCACCTGTCTCTTATACACATCT
>DGED01000072.1 GCA_002385755.1 Caryophanales bacterium UBA3935
GATCTCGTCGGTGGAACTATACCCCGTTTCCTCGTCGATCTCCGGAAAATATTGCAGGTCGGACCAGATGCGGAAAATATTCTCCTCGTGGAACATGATGTTCTCGTATCCCGGCGGAACTTTTTCAAGCGAGTAGGAACTCGAAACAACGTAACTCGTCTTCCCGTAAATCTCGTTAATGTAGTAATTGCTTAAGTCTTCGTTGGTGTTCGGCCCGGTCGGGTAGGGAACGAAGCCCATATTAAACTGGTAATCAAGCCATTTCGTCGAGTCATATAGCCAATAAGGCTCGCCGTTATGAAAGGCGATATTTCCGGCTTTAAACTGCGGGCAGGAGGCGTTTTCCAAGGCCGCGCTCTGCCATTCCCACATTCCCGGAACGCTGATCAGTTCGTGCAGGAAAGTCAGGGTATCGATGGCGGGAGCGGTCGACAGTTCCGACTTCAGGTCGGTGGTGACGACGTGAACGCCGTTCGCCCCAAGCATTTGGTATGCCCAGTTGTAAGCCCGGCCGCCGATAACGGCGGCTCCCTCGACGGCGCGGCCGGAGATTCCCGGCAAGAGTTGATAACAGATCTCGCGGAAAGCGTCCCAATCCCACTCGCCCGCGAGCCAAAGCTCGCTCGGGAGAGTGCCCTTGCCCTCGCCCAAATACTCCTCGAGCAAGTCGATATTATAAAAGATCCCCTGGCCGACGAGCGGGTAACCGTCGTCATAGGCGTATTGCTTGCCCATTACCATGCCAAAAGCCGCCTTTTCCGGCCAATAACCCGGATTCCCGTATTTCTCGATCAGCGAGTCCAAAGGCAAGATCGCCTTTGCTTCCGCGAGAATCGCGATTGAGTAAGACGGCATCTCGTAAATATGCGCCTTCGGCGTGTCGTTAACCGAGTTTTCGATTATAAACCGTTCGCGGCCGCCGCCCCAAACCGCTTCCGCGGGATATGTGCGGTATTCCACTTTGATATTGTACTTATCTTCGACTTCTTGAATCTTGGCGATCTTCTGATCTTTCCAACTGCCGGTGTAAGCCTCGCTCCGCGGGTCGGTTGTCGAGGCGCGGTTAACCATGATTATGAAGGTTTGCCCTTTCATGTCGGGAACGGGGTCGTCGATCGTCCCGTTGCCGTTCTCGTTTCCGTTTCCGTTATTATTTCCGTTGTTGTTTCCGTTGTCGTCATCCTTTTTACAGCCGACGGCGAAAACCGCGAGGAAAATAATCAAAACGAGAAATAATTTTTTTATGATTTTCATGTTTATTATCTTTTGCTCCTTTCCGGTATATATTTTATCCGACGATGCCGGATCTTTCAATTCCCTCTACGAATAATTTCTGGACGAAGAAATAAATGACCAATAGCGGAAGCATTACCAAAATGCCGCACGTATTCAGGATCATTGAAGAAAAATACGGGTTGTTGGTGATATCCTGTCCGAGAAGACTCCAAACCCCGGCGTCGGCCAACGCCTGCTGCAAGCCGTAAAGAACCGCGACCTGCTGCGTCGTGAGCGTGAAATACTGGCCGCCGGAAAACAGTTTCGTGAAGTAAAAATCATTCCACTGCCAAACGAAACTCAAAAGACCGACCGTGATGATCGCCGGCTTCGCGTTCGGGAGCATTACCCGGTAAAAAACCTGGAAAGCGTTGGCGCCGTCGACGACGGCCGCTTCCTCGAGCTCGACCGGAAGCCCGCGGTAAAACTGACGGAACAGATAGATAAAGATACCCGACCTAATCCCCATGCCGAGCCCGGACATAAGGAAGAGCGTTATCGGCTTGTCAACAAGACCCATTTTCGTTACCGCCCGTAATAGCGGAAGCGAGATAACGGTTTGGGGAACGATAATCGTGAAAAGCGCTAACCCAAACAAAATCGAGCTGCCGCGGAACCTGAGCCTCGCGAAGGCGTAGCCCGCGAGCGAGGTCGAGGCCAGCTGCAGGACGGTGACTATTGTTGACAGGATGAGAGTATAACGCAGCGCCTCCCAGTAACGGAGGGCGATCATCGCAACCTCGAAATTCTTCAGCGAGAACCGTTCCGGGATCCAAAGAATCGCCGGGTTATTGACGTCTTCGGGAGCCCGGAAGGCGAGCGCGAGTTGCAGGATAATCGGGTAAAGGATAATAAAGCAAAGCCCAATTAGGAGCGCGTATTTAAAGATGTTCGCGATCGCGTTTAACGCCCGCCGGCGAAGAAGCATCCGCTCCCGCGGCGACGCGAGCCGTTCCCGGAGCGATGCTAAACGGGACGCCGCCTTCGTTTTAAAACTTTGCTTACTTGTCATGATAGAACACAACCTTTCTCATGATAACGAAAGCGGCGGCGATTATCAGGGCGTTTGCCAGAAAGTAGATAATCGCGATGGCCGAGTAAAGTCCGGGGTTATTGGTCGCCATCGTCGTTCCCTGCGAGTTCACGGTCATGAAATTCATGATCTCGGAGGTCGCGAAACTGTTGACGATGGTAAAGACGATCGCCGTCATGATAATCGGCGAAACCATCGGGAAAGTAATCTTCCAAAACATCTCGTAAGAGGTCGCGCCTTCAACCTTGGCGGCTTCGTAGAGATGTTTCGGGATTGACTGCAGAGCGGCGATAAACATCAAAATCTGGATTCCCGACATATTGACAATCGTGAAGATTCGGTCGACCGCGGAAATCAGAAAGTCGATCAGATTCCCGCCGACGCCGATCCGCTGAAGAAAGAAGGCGAAACGCTGCGAAAGATTGAATCCTTCCGTAATCGCGGAGTCAAATCGCTGGCCGAACATCCCCGTGAGGGTGTTGTTGATAACGGTGATGTTGTAGACAACCGGGATGAAAAAGATCGCCTTCACCAGTTGGTGACCCTTAAAGCGCGTGTTCAAAAGCGCGGCGATAAACAAACTAAAGATAATAATCGTCGGAAGATCCAACAAGATATCGATCACCGAGGCGACGATAACTTCGGAGATTGTCGATCCGGCCAAGGTCGCGGTCGTAAACAAATCGCGGTAATTCCCGAACCCGACGAACGTCGACTTAAAGCCGCCGCCGGAAACCGTCTCGAGTTTTTGAAAACTCCAAGAAATAGTAGTAAAAACGGGAACGGCGAAAAAAATGCAAAAACCGATTATCCAAGGAGTAAGGAAAAGCAAACCGAATACTAATTTTTGCTTGCCGTAAGGCATTTGGGAGAAAGATCGCTTAATTTTTCCGAAGAAACCGAGTAACTGGTATTTGCCTTCGCTAAGACGCAATAATTGTAATTCGTAATGTTGAACCGTTTTCTTAAGCCGTTCCCGTTTTCGGCCGGCGACCGCGACTTGGCGGTAACTGACGCCTTTTTGGCCTGTCTGTTTGGCCTTAGCTTTTTCTATGTATTTCTCGGTCGCCTTATCCAAACTTTTCTCATATTTTTCTTTTTTCGCTTTGATTTGCTCGGAATAGATCTTCCCAGCTTCCGGGCTAAGGTAGGCAATGCGCGCCCTTCTCGTTTTCCGCCGCGCGGGCGCGCCCGTTTCCAGGGCGGAAAGTTTCTCCCGGCGCGCTTCGCGGCCGTTTTCCAGGCGAAAAAGGAGCCGTTCCAGCCGGAAGACTTTCCCGAGAGGTACGGTCGCGAGAGAAAGCAATTCGGCGCGCTCGGCCGCCGCCTTCTCGATTCGGGCGCTTAGCAGCGCGATTTTTTTATTCAACTTTTCGATGCGGGCGTTATTTTTCATGACCGCGCCCCCTTTGCGACGTAATAGCTGTTCGGCGCCACCTGATCCATTCCGTAATTAAACGGCGTCATGCCGTAATTAAATATGATTTCCGCGCCGTCGCTATAGACCGACTTAACGACGGAGCCGTCATCCGTAAGCAAACGGTGATCAACGAGACGGGCGTCGTGAATACCCAGAGCCTTGAGTTCGCGATACGTTTCGACGGCCTTGTCAATCCAATTGCGGTAATAGGTCGAATAATACTTGTATTCCGTTTCCGCGAGCGCGACGGTTGATTCGTAGCTCCAAGTGAAACTAATATCCGCGGCCGTTTCGATCGCTTTCATTTCGTGCCACCGGTAGGGATATTTGTCGTCGATATTAAACGATCGGCCGCCGTAAGAGACGGCGCCGCTTAAGACTAGTTGGGCAAAGGGCACGGCGACACCGATAATTTGATAGGGGGTGGCGGTAGCCGGCAGGTCGACAATAATATCGCAAAACGGCAAGGCGTAAAGATTGGGATCGGAAAACATTCTTTTCCCCGCAAACGAGGCCGTCATCGCCTCGCGGAAATATCGCTCGCTATCGGCGCGGAAATAGGTGTCTTTTTTATGATAACTACCCGCAAGCGCGCCGGCGTCGCGAACCGCGAGATTGTCAATGCCGGTTTTTTCAAATTCCTTCATAACCGCCCGGAGCGTTTGCTCATAAGTCGCGGGTTTTAGCATATAGTACGGACGGGTCGAGGTGTCGGCGTAAAACGTCGCTTCCGTGTAGTCGTAGTTTTTTACCACCCGGCCCAAGACGTTGCGGGCGGCGGTTTTGCTTTCCCGGATGTCGCGGCCGGTGTAAGCAGTCTGCAGGCAAATCTCCGGGAAAAACTCGACCCCGAGCGCGTCAAGTTCTTTCTTCAGCGAGCGGAAAGCGCCGCGTTTTCCGACGGCGCGGTTATAGCGGATTTTCCCGGCGTAAGTCGGTTTGATTCCGTCGTTTCCCCAGCCGCGGTAGATAATGTTGAGGTTTTCGATTCCAGCTTCCCTAAGCTCGCGGGCGATCTCCAGGACTTCTTTCGTGTCGGTCAAAGCGCGCACCGTTTCGTAGGGTATGCCGAGAAAATTATCGCGAGCGATATAGCCGCCCAATAGCGTGAGATTAAATCCCAAACCCGCCGTTCTTTCATGCAAAACCGCGCGCGAGATCAGGTATTCCCGATATTTTCGCGCCATCGCCGCGTAGCTTCCTCCGTCCTCGTTCACCGTCATGTATTTCACGACGAAATCAGCCTTATTGTACCAAGCCGTCCATTCGATCACGGTGACGACTTTTTGATAAGAAGCAAACTCGAAACTTTGCGATTCGCGCAGGTAATAACGGAAATAGGCTTGATTGTAGGGATTGTCCGCCGTGCTACCGTTCGCGGCCAGCGCGGCCATCGCCGCGCCTTCGTCAACGGACGCGAGCAACGCGGAATCGCCGCGGCGGATGCCGAAAACGGGGAAGGATATTTTCTCGGCGGCCGGCAACATGACCGGTTTGATCTCGGCGGCGTCGGCGCCGTAGATTCTTTGCAAGTAAGGCATCGCGAAAGAGCGGCCGTTGTTATGCTCGATTAAGGCGCCGCTGCCGTCGGGAATCAAGGTATAACCCACGTCCTCGGTCGTCGCGGAGCCGAAATAAGGAAGGAGATCGACATAAACAAGCGGGAATTTTTCCTTCTCGTAAATCGATTCGTTAACCAGGCGGACGGCGAGTCCCTCGGCCGATAGCTCGTAGCGGACGGCGATTTCAAAATAGGGGTATTTATCCTCGTATTGAATGCCGGCAAGCTCCAGGTCATAAGCCAAATCCTCGGTCGTGTATCCGCACCGGTCATAGAATATTTCATATAAAGCCTCGAGAATATGGGGTTGGATCCCATCCTTCAGCTGCCAAATCTTATCGCCTTTTAAGGTTCCGTGAACATAGCACTGTTCGGTGACGCGCCGGTAAGGAGTCGTGCCGGGCTCGAGTTTGGAAAGGATTTTTTCCTGCATTCGCTCCTCGGTCATGACTTTTGGGAAATCGGAAGCGTCGACCGTCCGCTTCCCGCCCGCCGCGTAAAGAACTTCAATCGCGTCGGCGGTTTTTCTAATATAGAAATCATCGTGAGCGACCGCTTCTTCCCCGACGCCCATTTTCTGCGCCGCCCCTAGGGCGCCGGCGTAATAAAGAACGAGCGGGTTCATGAAACGCTTCGCCGCGCCGAGCGGGTTGGAACTCCATTCGTAGCCGCTATCCTTGTCCGTGAGGACAAAGGTGGTGTCGGTATTGGAAAATGCGAAACGGTAGTTTTCGTTTTCAAGAACAGTGAGCGCGCCGTTTTGGGCGCGGAACTCCGCCGCGGGAACGAAACCTTCCTTGTCATATGCCGGTCGGGGCGGGACTTTTACTTTATTCAAAACCGCGGTAAGATAAATCCCGCCGGCGATTAAGGCAAGCAAAACCACAATCAATAATTTCGCCCACGGAAAGCGGAAAGCTCGCAACGCGCTTTTATTCCCGTCGCCAGTTTTCCCGGCAAGCGGCGATACCAGGCTTGAGCTTTTTTGATAACTATCGTTCATTACCAAAACCTCCATTTAAACTCGCTAATAAATGAGTCGAGAAACGAGTATACGTGCTGGATTAAAGAAAGAAAAAGCAAGATGACGAAAAGGACGGCGGCTACGGCGACGACGGTAAAGACAAACATCATAATTGTCTTCGCCAGGCCAAACTCGTGGATTCCCATCAACCCGAAAAAAACCATATAGGCGAGCAGGACCGCGCCCATGGTATTAAGGAAATGAAAAAATACTATTTCGTCGTAAGTGATGAAGTTGCTGATCACGGTCGCCGCGAGGCTAAGCCAGACAAAGGGAAAAAAGGAATAACCGATTACAGCGAAAATCTCTTTCATCGTCCCCTTGCCATCCATAAGCGCCGTCGACGCCCAATTGGCGACGGTGACGACGCCCACCGGGAAAGCGACGAGAGCGATAATGAGAAATATATTAAAATCGCGGGGTTTATTATCGTTCACCAAAAAGTCGTTGCCGTTAAACGCGATGATGTTCGCGATAATCATCATCACGAAGTAAAACCACGCGACGTAGCTTTTTCCCGTCTTTTCCCGTTTGAACCGGTCAAACCCCTTGATCGGGTGCGTGATGAGATAAAGAGGATGGACGAATAAATCCCTTAAAATTTGTTTCAGGTTTTCTCTTTTCAAGCTCAGCGGTTTATTCATTATTCTCCTCCTCTTGTTCCCGGCGAACCGAAGTTCTTAACGAACGGACAAACAGGAAAACGGCGAGCCCGAGCGCCGTCGCGGCGATATACGGAAAAATCACGGTCATTTTCTCATAGCGGTAATATTTATAGGCTTTCGAGTAATTGTATCTGTCGTGACCAAGTTTACAATTAACCATCGCGCCGCGGTAATCGCCGACGCGTAACAGGGCTTTGCCGATGCCGGCGTAAGCGAGATAGTAGTTGGTATTGTGAACGAGCACTTCTTCCCACAGTTCCATGGCCTCGTCGTATTCGCCCTTGAAATAGCGGTCGGAAGCGGCGTTGACAAGACTCGCGAACTCCGTGTAACCCATGACGACGAGATTTTTATTAAGGGAATCGACCACCAGGATACCGTCCTTATGAAAGCAAAGCGCCTCGGGACTTAAGAAGAGGGAACGCTGGTTGTTGGCGGCTCCGCCGATATTGCCGAGCTGGCCGCCGATATACAGAAGATAACCCTCGAAGTCATAGACAAATATCCGGCCGCGGGTTTTGTCAAGAACGCAATAGGTCCCGCTTTCGTTTACGTCGATGTCGACGAGCTGGCTCGGCCCGGTCGGCACTTTGACCCGACCGTCGATCGAGGCGACGTCGCCCACCGGCGGCACGTAACCGTTCCGCCATAAAATATCGTAACCTTTGTTGTTCAGCTTTTTAATGACGCGGCTTCCTTCCGATAACCCCGACAGGGTATAAAGATGCCCCTTCTCGTCGACGTTAACGTTGACGAAGCTTGTCGCCAGGCGGTAACCCTGCGCCCGGCGCTGCGTCTCGGTCGTGAACAATAACCAGAACGCCTCCCAAACCGAAAGCGTCACGGTCGAAGCCCCGACATAGCGGGAAAAGGAACCGTCGGGGTTTAAATCGATTATTCCTTCGAAAATCTGGTCCGCGACGACATAGATCCGTCCCGCGTCGTTGACCGCGAGCTTCAGCGGCTTAAAGTCGTAACCGCGCTCGTCGGCGGGGTCTTGTTTGAAGGAGGGATCGTCAGGCGTCGTCGCTTCCCACGAAAACTCATAATCATGGGTGAACACGGCCACCCTATTGTTTCCGTAGTCGGCGACGTAAATATAATCCTCGGTGACGTATATCCCGCGCGGGTTTTTCAGTTTTCCCGCCCCCTCGTCCCTTCCGAAGGCGGCTATAAACCTGTACTCGTCGTCGAGAACGACGACGGCGTCGTTTTCGGAGTCGACGATAAAAACCCGGTCTTCATGAGCGAAAACGTCCGCCAGGGCGCCGAAGACGTAACCGGCGCTCTCTCCTTCCCGGTCAAGCAAATTCGAGGAATCGACGACTTTTCGCGCGATCAGCGCTTCCGCGGAAGCGATCGCGTCGCCGAAAGGGTCATAATTATAAGCCGCGCTCGCCTCGGCGGAAACAAAGATAAACGCAACGAAAAAAGCGATAAGAAATAAAGCTGTTCTTTTCATATTTCACCTACTTCAACCCCGAATGCGCCATAGTGTCAAGAACGCGCGATTGGTTAATGATAAACACGGTAATCGGGACAACGAGCATTATCACCGTCACCGCCGCCGCCGTTCCCGTCCGCGGGATGCCGCCGGCGACAATTTGGCTTAAGGCGTAGCTTAAGGGTTTTAAGTTTTCGGTGAATATATAGTTCCCGCCGTCCGCGCCCCATAATTGTTGGAAAAGAAGAATTATCAGGGTGAGCCACGCCGGTTTCACTAGCGGCATAACAATCTTAAAGAATATTTGGTACTCGTTCGCGCCGTCAACCTTGGCGGCCTCCAAAAGTTCGTCGGGAATCGTGTTAATGAACTGACGCATCAGGAATATCCCGAGCGAATACCCGAAAGCGGGGATGATGATCGCGAGTTGAGAGTCGATGAGCCCCAGCCAACTCGAAATCATGTATGTCGGAATCATCGTTACCGCGGCGCTGAACATCAGCGAGTAAACGATCATTTGATTGATCAAGTGCTTTCCGGGAAATTTATGCTTTGCCAGGGGATATGCGCAAAGCGAAGCCAGGAAAACATGACCGACGGTCCCGAACAACGTAATCAGCACCGTGTTAAGCAAATACCGCGATATCGGGATTTGCGTGTTTCCGATTAAGTTAAAAAGATCCACAAAATGTTCGAACGTGATCCGTCTCGGCAAAAGCCGCGGCGGAAACTTAAATATCTCGTCCAAGGGTTTTAAGGAGTTGGCGATGGTAAAAATTAAGGGATAGGCGCTGAAAAAACCAAAAGCAATCAAAACGATGATTACGAATATATCGCCTTTCCACGAGCGGCTGAGCCTTACCTTGCGCCGGTGCCGGCGGCGGCGGTTACGCTCCTTAAGCCATTTTAATTCCTCGCGCTTTAGATCCGCGACAATCGCCTCGCGGCTTTGGACGTCTTCCATTACGTTCCCACCCTTCTGATAATTTTCTGAACGATCAGGTTGGACCCGAGCATAATGAAAAACAGGACGGTCGCGATCGCGGAAGCGTACCCCATCTCCAAACGGGTGGAGTTCGTCGAGCCGAAGTCCATAAGGTGGGTCACGATCGTATGACCGGAATACTCGACGGAAGGAAACCCGAGCAGATTAATCGAGACCGCGGCGATCCCGAGCGCGCTCGTGATCTGCATAACCGCCCCGAACATCAACTGCGGTTTCATCTGCGGGAGGGTAATATACCAAAGTTCCTGCCAGCGGTTGCGAATCCCGTCGATCGCCCCCGCCTCGTATAACGTTTTATCCACGGTCTGAAGCCCCGCGATAAACGCGAGGAAGGAAACGCCGAGGCTTAACCATAGCTGAACGATAATAAGGATCGGCAACGCGTATTGCGGGGTGTCCAACCATAAAATCGGAGCGTTGATGATCCCCAAATCCATAAGCGTCGCGTTTAAAACACCGTACATATCGGAAGAGAATATCAATTGCCATAAGAGATAAGCGCTGCCGCTGATTGACGGCGCGTAGAAAATGAGCGTCATGAGCCACCTGATCTTTCGCGGCAGCTCGTTAATAAGCCAAGCGAAAACAAAGGCCATGATATAAGAGACGGGCCCGGTAATGACCGCCAGGATAAAAGTGTTTTTGAGAGCGATTAGGAAGACCTCGTCGTTTAAAAATAAGTTGATATAATTATCAAGGCCGATAAATTTCGGCGCTTGGAGCATGTCAAAGGAAGTAAAACTAAGCCCGAAACTCATCAACACCGGCAAGACGGTGAACGTAAAAAAGATGATAAAGAAAGGAGCGACCATCGAATACGATACTTTGTTTTTCTTGACCTGCTGCCAAAAGGATGGCTTATTTTTATTTTTCGTTATGCTTGTCATCGGTTCCGTCCTCCCTAATCAAGATTGAACTCTTTACGTTTGCGGGTAATTTCCAGGTCAATTTTCTGCGCGTATTCAAACAAAGTATCGCGAGGGTTAAGGTTATTATTGATGGCGGCGCGGAAAGCGTTGTCGAGATAGCGGCCGACGATATAATCGCCGGGGATCGTCGGAACGCCGACGGCGGCATCGCGCTGTTTTTCAAGCACGCGGTAGTCCCGCGCCGACCACGGGAGACTTCCGAAAGCCTCGAGGTTGGCGGTCGGGTAACGGGCCGCGGCGCCGAGAATCGCTTCCATGCCGCGGGCGTAATTCGCCTGCGTTTCCGCCGAAAGCCACCATTTCAAAAACTTCCAGCTTGCTTCTTTTTCCTTCGAGTCTGCGAGGATGACGGATCCGGTCACCGTGGAGGTCGTCAGGTTATGAATGACCCCGTCTTCTTCATAGCCCGGCAGCGGCGCGAATCGCCAATGACCGTTAATTTCCGGGGCGAAAACCGCCAAAGTGTTGTAAAGCGAATAATTATAAATCCCGATCGGCATCTCCCCGCTGCGGAAACGGTTGGGGAAATTGGCGCTCACGGCGAACCCGTAGTCGGAAAAGAAACTCGTGAAGTCAATGAAGGCTTCGGTAGCGTCCGTTTCCATAAGTCTCGTTTTCCGGCCGCCCTCCTCGTAGAGGGAGCCGCCCTTTTGAACGATCATCGCGTGCAGCACTGTGCTTAGAGCGCCGCGGGTATTGGGTATATAATAATCGAGGTACGATCTCTGCAGGTACGGGACAAGCGTCAAAACCTCATCCCATGTTTCGGGGGCCGAAAAACCCATTTCCTCGGCGATATCGGTCCGAATAAAAGTCACGAGAAAATCCTCGGTATCGGGAAGGGCGTAAACGCTATCGCCAAAGCGGAAAGCCGTAAGAGCGCTGGGGCTGAACCAAGCGGCGACCTCGGGAAAATCGGAAAACTCCGCGAGATCGAGAAGCGCCTTCCTTATTCCCCAGTTCACGGGGATATTTTGCCCGACGCCCAAGGCGACGTCCGGGCCGTTCCCGGCGAGTGTCGCCGGAAGCAAGGCGGTTGCGTTGACCAGTTTCAGTTTCACGTTAATGTTTTCCCGCAAAGTAAACGACTCGTCGACCAGTTGCCGTAAAAGTTGCGATTGGTCGCGACCGGAGAACACCCAAACGGTAATCGTCGGACCGTCGGCCTTGATGCTGCTCTCGAGCGCGCTGCCGGCTCCGAAACTGCCGACGAGCATCACGAGCTCGTGCCATAATTTTTGAAAGAAATTCGTCGAGGCCTTGGGGAGCTTGCCATCCTTCCCTAAAACGTAAAGGCAGTCGACGGCCAGGGGCTGCTCGGAAATATCCATCACCCATGTCCCCAAGGCGGCGATATTGTCCTCCAGTTCCTTAAGGCTTCTTTGGATGTTTTGCTCGCTTTTCTTAAATTTCCGCAACTGAACGAGCGTTCTCTCGAAAGCGGAGATTAAGCCGCTCCGTTCGCCGGCGATTTTTATCGTTTCCTCGATGCAGTATTCGAGATTATATATGCTCTCGTCGATCATTTCCCAAAGATCGTCGATCCGTTCTTCCAAAAGATAATCTTGGTACTTGTCGGGGGCGACGCCGGTAATCATTACCACTTTCCGGTACAGGCGGTTAAGAATCGCTATCGTCTGCTCGGCGGTGCGGATGACGTTGTCGTAAACGCCAATCGTCGCTTCCAGGGTAATCGTGTTTTTTCCTTCCTCAAGGTAAAACCAATAATCCTCTTCCTCGCTTCCCAAAGTCGCGTTTTGCCAGTCGCCGCGGTATCGGAAACGGATCTCGCGGCACTCCGCGAACGGAACCTCGCCGTTAATGTAGAGGATCCGCGCGCTGTCCATCCCGCGGCTATAATTCTGCAAGACTTTAAAGCTCAATCTGTAAAGTCCCGCGGCCGGAACCTCCGCCTCCCAAGTAATCCAATCGCCCGCGACCCGCCAGGCATAACCGCCGACGGTGTTGTACCGGGTGATAAATTTTTCGTAGGGGTCGACCTTATAGCTGCTCCAGTTGGCGACCGGGGCCAAGACCGGGGTCGATTTTTCGAGCGGGTTCTCGCCCTGGATTTTGTAAAAGCCTCCGGGCGTCTCAATTTCTTGATAGCCGGCGGCGCGATAATGGTCAAGATAATCGCGGTAACCGGGCTCCGGCGCGTGTTGATAGAGCTTGATTTCCGCTATCACCACCGGTTCCCGGACGCCGACCAAAGTGATCGTTCGTTTCCCGGACTCCAGATAAAAATGATACGGTCGGCCGTCATAATAACCGTTGGTGTCGCGGACGGTCTCGTTGTTCCATCTATTATTTTCGATTTGCGATGGTTTGATATCATGCTTGCCGGTATCGCGCCGGCTGGCGACGGGAAACTCGTCGACCCAAATCCGGGACAGGGTAAAGTTCGCGGCCTCCTTAAAGGGGTATTCGCCGTCGATCTTCAGCCCGCGAGCAATCGCCGCGCTCCGGCCGGGCACCGGGTAATACTTAATCTCGATATTGTATAAACCGGATTGGGGAACGTCAACCTCCCAGCAGACCTCGCCGGGCTCGGGAATATAAAGTCCCGCAACCCCGTCTTCTTCCGTCGAATAACATTCGGCCTCGAAACCGTCGGAATCATAGTCATAGGACTCGACCGCAGAAATCACGATTTCTTCCGCGGGACGAGCCGCGTCCGCTCTTTCGCTCAGATAGGCGTGATAATCGGGCAAGGCGCCGGCTCCGTCTTGATAGACCGAGCCCTGATAGATTGCGGAACGGACGGGAACGGGATTCCGTTTAACCCCAAAATAAAGAAACAGGCCGATTCCGGTGATTAAGGCGATAATAATAATCTTTTTTTTCATGATTCTTCCCTCACAAACCTTAAGAATTTTCCCGTTTGTCTCTCAGGTAAAGGAAAACGTCGCGCGGCCTGACTCCCTCGGCCGCCAAACGCAAATAAATTTTTTCAAGCAAAAGATTGGCGATATAAATAAAAAGAGCAACGAAAATAAATATCAAAATAATGTTAATAATCTTCACGAATAATAGCGCGACCGCCGCGGCGAGAAACGCGGCCAGGGACAGCGCCTGAAGCGGGACGGCCCGCAGTAAGACGAATGAATACTTGACTACCTTCCAATAAGTTAGGTTTGGAAAATACACATAAACAAAACACGCGTTCACGAAAGCCAAAATAAACACCAAATCGATAAACAAGGCAAGATAATACAGTACCTCGTTCAAAAATCCCCCGTTATCCACAAATCCCAAATAGAAAAAATAACTGTTAAAAAGCAAAAGCAAGCCTAAGATAACGTAGAAAAGCGAGAGTTTCAATACGGGGACGAAATTTGCGAAGAAACTCTTAACATAACCTTTGACGAGCGGGAAATCAAAATCGCTCTTGGCCGAGCGGAGAACGATTAATAACGCCGTGAGCGCCGCCATCAGGGAAAAGACCGCCAGTCCCAACGCGATAAACAAAACGGTCAAAATATTGAGGATAAACATGCGATACAGCCAGTCGAAGAACCCGAAAACCCGGCTGTTGTAAAACTTCTCGAATTTCATGGCTCACCGTATGGTCGGGATAAGCCGGGAGCCTTTGCTCCCGGCTAATTCCCTGATTTTTTATTTAAGTTCGATTAATTGGATCGCGACTTCCGAAGGATCAAGCGCTTCCTCAATGTCGACGTTGCGATGATCGGTCGTTAAAGTCCCCAAATTATATATAAGCTCGTTTCCTAAAACATTGCGATAAGTCCCGACGCCAAGGCCGACGCCGTATTGCGAGGCCATGATAAGCATGTCGCCATCCTCAAGATACGGTTTAAAGTACGACGCTTTCAAATTAAGCGCCCAGCCCCAGCCGCCGTCATTGACCGTCCAACCGTCTTCGGCGTTCCATTCGTGCGCCCAGCGGTCTACGAAGTACTTGACTTTGAATTCGGAATCAACTACGGCCACATAACCGCCGCTGAAAACGACCGCGTCGTCATCAAGTTCCTTAATTCCTGCGGCGCCGTGGACGAGGACTAGCCC
>DGED01000083.1 GCA_002385755.1 Caryophanales bacterium UBA3935
GCTTTATAACCTTTTGCCGTCAAGCCTTCGACCAAACGCTCGGCGGCGCCGGCGCTCGAGCGATAATTAATGACGACCGTCGCGCCCAGTTCGGAAAGACGAGCCGAAATTGCCCGGCCGATGCCGGTCGCGCCCCCGGTTACAATCGCCACTTTCCCTTGTAGATTCATTTTTTTCCTCCTATCGTAAAGATTCGAAATCAGCTAATTTATCGATGGAAACGACGCTCACTCCGCCGTCTATCCTGCTCACGAAACCGCGCAGAACCTTTCCCGGGCCAAACTCGATAAATTGATTAACATCGTAATCTTTGATTATTTTCCTGACGCTATCTTCAAAATAAACCGAAGACACAATCTGCTCCCGCAACGCTTCCTTTAAATCGGATAACTTAAGCGGGGACGCGTTGTAATTCAAAATGACGTCCGCCGACGGCTCCCGGAAAGAAAATCCCTCGAGATATTCGCGCATCTCAACCGCCGCTTCCGTCATCAGCGGCGAATGGAAGGCCCCGCTCACATTCAGGGGAATGACCCTTTTCGCGCCGTCCGCTTTTGCTTCCGCGCACAAGGCGGAAACGGCGTCGGTCTCGCCGCTTACGACAAGCTGGCCGGGACAGTTATAATTGGCGATCAAAACGCCGCCTATTTTACCGCACAGCCTTTCCAATTTATCGCGGGGATAAGCGATTATCGCCGCCATCGCTCCTTTGTTTTTTGCGGCGGCGCGATCCATCGCAATGGCGCGGCGCGCCACCAGCCGCACGGCGTCGGAAAAGGAAAAAACCCCGGCGGCGCATAAAGCCGTATATTCGCCCAAACTGAAACCGGCTAAAACGACCGGGCTAACGCCCGTTTCCCGAACGAACACTCGATAGAGAGAGTAGGAAGTCGTCATCACGGCCGGCTGCGTGTAACGCGTTTGATGCAGCAGGTCATTCTCCGTGAAACAAATTTCCCTTAAATCGTATCCCAAAACGGCGCTCGCTTCGTCATACAATTCCCTGACATAAGGATATTTATCGTAAATATCGCGCCCCATGCCGGCGTATTGGGAGCCTTGACCGGCAAATAAAAAGGCTGTTTTCGTCATTACAACACTTCCAAATTATTTTTATATTCGTTAACGCCGGAAAAAAGCTCTTCGATAATCTTTTTAACCGGTCTTATATTCTTTATCAAACCGGAAACCTGGCCCGCCATGAACGAGCCTCTCTCCAAATCGCCTTCCAGAACGGCGCGGCGCAGGGAACCGAGCGTGAGCTTTTCCAGTTCTTCAACTGTCGCGCCTTCCGCGGCCATTTTATTATAAATCCGCGTCATCGGGTTTTTCAGGACCCTAACCGGCATCCCCACCGCGCGTCCCGTCACGATCGTGTCCGTATCTCGCGCGTCGATCACCTTGTTTTTATAATTATCGTGGATGGGGCACTCCTCGCTTGCTAAAAGAACGGTCCCGACCTGAACTCCTTTCGCCCCGAGGGCAAAAGCCGCCAGCACTCCCCTTTTATCGGCGACGCCGCCGGCCGCGATAACCGGGATCGAAACTTTGTCTACGACCTGCGGCACTAAAGCCATTGTCGTAAGCTCCCCGATATGACCGCCGGCTTCCGTCCCCTCCGCGACTACGGCGTGGGCCCCGGACCTCTCCATCCTCACCGCCATGGCAACGCTCGCGATGACCGGGATCACGATGATCCCCGCTTCTTTCCACGCGGGGATATAGGGCGCGGGGTTGCCGGCGCCGGTGGTCACGACTTTCACTTCTTCCTCGATAATCACCCGCGCGATTTCGGCGGCGTGAGGGTTCATGAGCATAATATTTACCCCGAAGGGCTTGTCGGTAAGTTCTCGGCAGCGGCGGATTTCGCCCCTTACCCATTCGGCGTCACAACCGCCCGCGGAAATGAGTCCCAAACCGCCGGCGTTCGCCACGGCGGCGGCCAGGCGCGCGTCGGCGATATTGGCCATCCCGCCCTGGATAAGCGGGTATTTTATTCCCAAAAGTTCGCAAATGTTTTTCATAAATCTTCCCCTGTCTAATTTTAATAATTTATTTTTCTTTTTTCTCGTAAAAGTTAGTTTCAATAATCTTGTTCAAATTTCTCAATATCTCGTCCAAAACAATCGCTTTGTCCTCATCGATCGACGCGACCAAACTCCTGATTAATGCGTTATAAAACTCTTCGTAGTCCTTGACGATCGATACCGATTTCTTTGTCAGATATAAGATCACGACGCGCCGGTCCTGCTTGTTCCGGGCGCGGATGACATAACCTTTTTTTACAAGGTTATCGACCGTGATCGAGAGCGTTCCCCGGGTTATCTTTAATTCGTCCGCGATTTCCGACATCGATTTCGTGTTCGACATTCCGATCATATACAACACTTTGATCTCCGCCGGCGTTACCTCGTCAATACCCTTTTTCTTCAAATACTCCCGTTCAAAAAACTGCAATTTAGATTGAAAAGCAAAAAAAGAATCGCCGATGGCCGAAAGCAAACCGCCTGATTTATTCTGCATACAAGCCTATGGCGCGGTATTTTTGATATCGTTTTCTAAGAAGCTCGGCGATGCTTTTTTGACATAGTTCGGCATATTTTTTTATTAACTCAGTTTTCAAAATAGAAAAGGAATATTCGGGATTATTGTGCAGGCCGCCTTCGACTTCCGGTATTATTCGCTCGATTATCCTATAATGATATAAATCTGCGGACGTAAGTTTCATGTCGGCGGCCGCCTTGTTGGCTAGCGAAGCGTCTTTATATAGTATCGAGGCGAACCCTTCGGGAGAAAGAATCGAGTACGTGGCGTTTTCAAACATCCATATTTCGTCGCTGACGCCGATCCCCAAAGCGCCGCCGCTTCCCCCCTCGCCCAAAACAACCGATATCATGGGCGCTTTCAGGCCGATCATCTCCGCGAGATTCACGGCAATCGCCATCGCCTGGCCGCGTTCCTCGGCGCCGACGCCGGGATATGCGCCCGGAGTGTCGATAATAAACAATATCGGCCGCCCAAACTTTTCGGCCTGCTTCATCAAACGCAAAGCCTTGTGATATCCCTCGGGATGACCCATGCCGAAATTCCTTTTGATTTTTTCGTTTGTTGAAAGACCTTTTTCCTGGCCGATTACCGTAGTCGGCATTCCGCCCAAAAACCCGATCCCGCCGATAAAACTGGCGTCATCGCCGTAAAGACGGTCGCCATGCAGCTCCACAAAATCATCAAATAAATAGTTAATCAAAACCTGAGCGGTCGGGCGCTTAGTGTTGCGGGCGATCTGAACCGTTTCCCACACCTTTTCCACGGTTGTTTTCGTCATTTTATTTTCCCGTCCTTTTATGCAGTTTAAGCAATTTCCCCAACATGTTCTTCAGGTCTTTCCGGTCGATAACCATATCGACAAACCCTTTTTTTAATTGAAATTCCGCCTTCTGAAAATCATCCGGCAACTCTTCCCCGATTGTTTGTTTGATGACCCGGCTGCCGGCAAAACCGATTAACGCCCCCTTCTCGGCGATGATAATATCGCCTAGGGAAGCGAAACTAGCGGCGACGCCGCCGGTCGTCGGGTTGGTCAAAACGCCGATATGAAGCAGGCCCGCCTCGTCGTGACGCCGGCAAGCGGCCGCGGTCTTGGCCATTTGCATCAGCGAGAAAATTCCTTCCTGCATTCGGGCGCCGCCCGAAGCGGAAAAAATAACGAGCGGCAGCCTTTCCCGCGTCGCGTGTTCGATAAGCCGCGTCACCTTCTCGCCGACGACGGATCCCATGCTTCCCATCATGAAAAAACTGTCCATGACGCCGATGGCGACCGGCTCGCCGCAGATTACCCCCGTTCCGCAAACGAAGGCGTCAATCTCGCCGGTTTGTTCCTGGTATTGCTTGATTTTCTTTTCGTAACCGGGAAAATCAAGCGGGTTTAGCGTTTTAAGGTCGGAAAACATCTCGACAAACTCGTCGCAAACCATCTTCAGGCGCTCGCGCGCCGAAACCCGGAAATGAAACCGGCATTTATGGCAAACATAATGGCTCCCCGAGAGATCTTCCCGAAACAAGTATTCGTTGCAACAATCGCACTTGACGAAGAGCCCCTCGGGAATATCCACCTTGAACAATTTTTCTTGTTTGCCTCTGATTTTTTTATAAGTCTCGACTTTCGCCTTGCGTTCTTCAAATATATCGTTCATCAATAATCACCCTTAATCGTTTCCAAAAACTCCCGCAAAAATCCCGTGTCGTAAACGCCGCGCACAAAGTTGGTATTATGCATGATTAAGTACAATAACTCGATATTGGTTTTGACTCCGTCAATGATCATCTGCTCGAGCGCGACCCGCATTTTCCTAATCGTTTCCTTGCGGGTCGGGGCGAAAGTGATCACTTTCGCGAGCAGGCTGTCGTAATGGGGCGGGACTTCGTAATTATTATAAATATGGGTGTCCAGCCTAACCCCCGGACCGCCCGGAAGAACGACATTGCGAATAAGGCCCGGCGAGGGCCTGAAGTTGAGATTCGGGTCCTCAGCGTTAAGCCGGCATTCCAAAGCATGACCAGACATTTTTATCTCTTTCTGCCGGAAAGACAGCTCGCTCCGATATGCGATGCGAATCTGCTCTTTCACAAGATCAATTCCCGTCACCGCTTCAGTGACCGGATGCTCGACCTGGATTCGGGCGTTGGTTTCGATAAAATAATAATTGCCTTCCCCGTCGACGAGAAACTCGACCGTTCCCGCGGACTGATAACCGACGGCTCGGGCAAGCTTTACCGCCGAGTCGCCTAACTTAGCCCGCAGGTCATCCCCGACGAACGGCGAAGGAGATTCCTCGATTATCTTTTGGTTACGGCGTTGGACGGAACAGTCGCGCTCTCCCAGGTGAACGGTATTCCCGTAAGCGTCGGCGATAACCTGCACCTCGATATGGCGCGGGTTTTCGATATATTTTTCGATATAAACCTGTGAGTTCCCGAAATTGACCTCGGCCTCGTGGCGCGTAAGTTCGAATAGTCTAAAAAGCTCCTCTTCGCTTTTGATAATGCTTATGCCTTTCCCGCCGCCGCCGGAAACGGCCTTGATTAAAACGGGATAGCCTATGCGCGCGGCGATGGTCGCGGCTGATTCCGCGTCCTCCACGGGGCCGTCCGATCCCTCGACAACCGGAATCCCCAAGTCCTTCGCGAGTTTCCTGGCCTCGCTTTTATTCCCGAGCCGGGCCATGACCTCGCTTCCCGGACCGATAAACTTCAGATTGCAGCGCTCGACGATAGTCGCGAATTTGTCGTTCTCGGCTAAAAAACCGTAACCCGGGTGAATCGCGTTGCACCCGGAGGCCACGGCGGCGCTGATGAGGTTATTCATGTTCAGATAACTTTCGGCCGCGGGAGCGGGACCGATGCAAACCGCTTCGTCAGCAAATTTAACGTGCAGACTGTTCTCGTCTCCTTTTGCGTACACGGCCACGCAACCGATGCCGAGTTCCTTACATGCCCTGATAATCCTTAAAGCTATCTCGCCCCGGTTAGCGATTAATATTTTGTTCTGCATCGCGCTCACCGTTAATCGATAACCATCAAAACCTGGTCATAGCCGACGAAAGAACCGTTCTCGACGTCAATTGATGCGATAACGCCGGAAACCGGGGCGGTAATCTCGTTCATGATTTTCATCGCCTCGATAATACAAAGCGTCTGACCGGCCTCGACCCGATCGCCGACGGCTACGAAAGGCTTCTCATCCGGCCCCGGCGCCGCGTAAAAAGTTCCGACAAGGGGCGAGCGAACGGCGTAGCCTTCCGGTTTTTCCGGCGCGGTCGGGATTTCCTCATGCTTGTCCTCCGCGATCGGCGCCGAAGGCTCTTCTTTGTTTTTGCTGAGTTTGATCTTAAAACCTTCCGTCTCTAATTCCAGATAGGTCAGAGTGGATTTTTCAAAATTCCTAATGATGGTTTGTATTTCTTTAAAGTTCATGGTTGTGTCTCCGGTATCGTAATAGTCGTTAATTCGCCTTTATTATTAATTTTATTATATCAAAAATGTGAGTCGTTTTCAATTAAGGAAAAAAAATAATCCCGTCTTAAGTACCTACATCCACATACCGGGGAAAGCTTAAGGCTGCTTCAATCACGACCTGACCTGATTCACTGCCCGATATTGAATGTAGGTACCTAAAACGAGACCGTAAATATTATACCACAAAAGGGGCGGAAATTCAATCCTTACGTTCCCTTAATTCGCGGAAAAAACTCTTCATTAACGAAGATGCCTCATCGGCCAAGACGCCCCTTGCGACCTCGATTTTATGGTTGAACCCGTCCGTCTCTGAAACGTCGATAATGCTTCCCAACGCGCCGAATTTCGGCTCGGCGGCGCCATAAACGACTCTTTTCATTCTCGCCTGCATAATAGCGCCAACACACATCAGGCACGGTTCAAGAGAAATGTATATCGTGGCGTCGTCTAAAATCGACCGGCCAAGTTTTCGACAGGCTTTATCGATAGCAAGGATTTCCGCGTGGGCGATCGTGTTTTTCCGCGCTTCGCGAAGATTGTGGGCGGAAGCTATGATATCGTCGTCAATGACAATGACGCATCCCACCGGCACCTCGCCCTTTTTATAGGCTTTTTTTGCTTCTTTTATCGCCGCTTTGATATAATATTCGTCACTTTTCTTCATTTTCCTTTATCACAACATGACAGTGGCGACAACGCGCCTCATATTGTTCCTTGGCTCCTATCAATATTATCGGGTCGTCGAATTTCGCGGGCTTCCCGTCAATGATTCTTTGGGTCCGGGTTGCCGGAGCGCCGCACACTTGACAAATAGCGGCCAATTTGGTCACATATTCGGCTCGCGCCAGAAGTTCCGGCATAATGCCGAACGGCTCGCCGCGAAAATCCGTATCCAGCCCCGCAAGAATAACCCGGACGCCGTGGCTCGCCAAGTCCTCGGCAATTTCAATAAGTTCCTTACCGAAAAACTGCACTTCGTCGGCGGCGACCGCGTAGGGGAGTTTGGAACCGAAATAACGGAAAATTTCCTCGGGGGCGTTTATCGAGATCGAATCGATTCTTTCGTTATTGTGCGAGACGATTTCGTTTAGACCGTATCGGGTGTCAAGGGCGGGTTTGAATACCAATATTTCTTTTTTGGCGTATTTTACTCGTCGGACTCGTCGTAGCAATTCCTCGGTTTTTCCCGCGTACATACCTCCGGTAATAACTTCGATCCATCCGTCTTTTACTGCTATGTCCATTTTTATCTCCAATTTTTTATATTTTGTTTCTCTACATATATTATAATATAATTTTTTTTATTTTAAAGGATAATTTCTGTTTTGTTCGCGCGTCCGCGAACATTTATCCCTTTTCGGATGATAAAAACGGTCAAACGCGGTTGGTTCCGTTACCCCTGATGATCGGTGTCAGGTTTTTGTTTTTAAATTGTTTTAGTAGAAAAAATGGCAAACCGAATTTGCGGAAAATATGCTTCCGTGATATCGGCTTGTTCGCCCAAGAAAAAGCTTTATCGGTATTTTTTAATAGATTAAAACTTTTTAATTTTTATTTTATTACAAAAATCCCAAATCGCCCTAATCATTCCTTAATAAAT
>DGED01000074.1:0-896 GCA_002385755.1 Caryophanales bacterium UBA3935
AAAATCTATATCAATAGCACGGGAACTATGGTATAATAAGTCAGGAGGAAACATATGAACGCAACAGACTTGATAAACTATTTAAACTACTTTTTTCTGGGAGTAATCGCGTTATCCGCGTTACTCGGATTTTGGTTCGGCGCTTTTCGGTCGATATATTTCTTCGCAGGTTTTTTGGCGCTTTTTGTCATCGGTTGGTTCTTAAGCCCCGTATTGGCTCGAGTTTTGTTTACCGTCGATATGTCGGCGCTTGGAACGATCAATGATATCGAAATTACGACGATCGAGGGCGTCATTCCTTCTTTGCTTGAAAAGATATCGCCGGAAATGGGAGAAATATTCGCCCCCGGCAGCGGAATCTACGACTTTGGCGTCGCCGCGGTCTTAATGACGCTTCGCCTCGTGACTTTTTCTGTCTGGCTTATCGTCGTGATTCCGATTCTAACATTTGTTCTTTGGATTGTCTACCTGTTTATTAAGCCGAAAAGGAAGAAGACCTTGGTTTCCCGGTTTATCGGCGTCGGGGTGACCGTCCTGCACAGCTTGCTTTCGCTGTTTATTTTAAGCATTTTCCTCGCCGGGCTGACTTCCGCCGTTCATTCCGCGATCTCCCTTACGGAAACCGCGCCCAGCGAAGACGAGCCAGCGCAAATCATCTTCACGGACCAGGGCCCGATGTTACGCCTTGATAACGCCGAGTTTGAGGAATTCGATTTTATCTTCGAATTCGCGGGGAATTATCGGGAATCCTATCTCGGAAAAATGTCGGGTCTTATTAAAATTGATAAAGCCGGCCTTGACGAATATATGTTTGACGAGCTGTTTTCGCTCAAGTATAGGAAGACGAAAATAAAATTGCGAAAAGAACTCGCCACGGTTATACGGCTGTATGATTT
>DGED01000074.1:1010-2743 GCA_002385755.1 Caryophanales bacterium UBA3935
GAAGAGGTCAAACGGCTTAAGATCCTCCGGGTCGCGATCCCGCTCGGTATCGAATACGTTGTCGCGAGCGGCGTCCTCGAGAAGGAACTCGGCGATTTGGAAGAATATCTCGATATCGAGAAAGTCATCCCGGAATTGCTTGAAATCGATTATGAAAAGGAAATAGGTTATCTGGCGGCTGCGTTTCTTGACGCGCTGGCGCTTGAACTTCACAAAATGGGCGAGAATTCCCAGTTGCTTTTGACTCTCGACGCCGATACCGTCGATTCGCTTTTAGACAATATCGGTTCGCTCCAGATTATCGACATCGTCGGTAACGAGATGCTCGCGGCTTTTGTCGTGAGCGAAGCGGCGCAAAATTTTTACGAAAAAATCGGCTTTACCGAGGAGATCGATTTGGAGGGCGTGGAAATTAGCTCCGAAATCAAAAACCTCGGCAATATTTACCGCGCCTTCGCGTCGTTCGGAATCACGACCACCGATTACAAGGAGATCGATTTTTCCCAAATCACCGACGGGCATATCAACGAGCTTGGCGAGGCGATTTTCGGCTCGACCCTCTTCTCGAAAAACGGGGGGCTTTTGGCTTGCGCTCTCGTCAATCAGCTACCCGAGGAATATCGGACGGTCATCACCGTCAATCAGTTTGAACTTAACGACTTTACCAGTATCGCGGGGCTGGGCCTGGTTCTCTTTTCCGTCGGCTTTTTCGAAGAAGGAGCGGACCCGCAACCCGCCGACTTGCTTACCGAAGATAATATCGAGAAAATCGCCGATTATATCTCGTGTTCCGGCCTGTTAAGCGCCAATGTCGGCGGGATTCTTAATGTGCTGATGCAGGCGGTCGAACTCCCCGAAGGGCTTGAAATCGCGATCGATTCCGAATTTAACTGGTCGGGCGAGTCCGGCCGCGCGGAGATCGTCGCGCTTTTCACCGCGGCGAACAAACTCCTTGAACTGGGCATCGGCGAGTCCGAGGATTTCTTAAGCTCCCTTACCGAGGCTAAAATCGAGGAATTAAGCGACGCGCTAGCGGAATCGCAAATCTTCATGAGCAATATCGAAAATATCCTCAACTATTTTCTCACAGACCCCGAGATTACCGGCGGTATGGAGTTTACGATCCGGGAAATGGATTGGCCGTCGCCGACGGGGAAAGCGGAATTTAAGGCCCTGCTTCACGCGGTGGCGACGATTTACGAGACCGATTTGCTCGACAATCCGGAACCGACGGAGTTTACCAACGAACAAATCGATAAACTCGCGTCCGCGCTTTCCGCCTCGATCATCATCCGCGACAACCTAAGCAATATTATCGTCCAAGCGGTCGGCGAGAGCGTCGATTTTGAGATCGCCGTTTTCGATAATCCCGACGATTGGACGGAGACGGAAATAGGCAGTCTCCTGCGCGCCGCTCGGATTATTTCCGGGAAGGAAAACTATCTTGTCTTCACCGAGGAGGAAGCCGACGTGTTGTTGGCTTCTAACTTGATAGTCGATTCGATCGTTTTGCTTTTGGAGAAATACACGGAGCCCGAAGGCGAGCTATATGACCTTTTAATCATCGACGGCATTACCGACTGGCGCGACACCTACGAGGGCGAAGTACGGGTTGACGGCGAGTTACGGCGCTTCTTTAACGCCTCGCGCATTCTTTTGGGGGATAACCCCGACATTAACGACCCGGATTCCTTGATCGACCTGAACCGGCTTTTGAACCTATCCGACGGCTC
>DGED01000039.1 GCA_002385755.1 Caryophanales bacterium UBA3935
GCTGCCAACGATAACGGCGATATCGCGCTCGACCGAGGGGAATTTATGAAATTGTTGATATACAACCGGGGTTCTTTGGCGCTCTAACACGGCGCTGATGTCAAGCTCGCAAACATATACGTCGTCCAAATCATTTTCCGCGGCAAATTGCGGGTGCAGCGCGCCGATAAGACCGATTAATTTGCCTTCGACGTAAAGAGACGCGCTCCGGTGCGGGTGCAGTTCAACGAACGTTTCCTCGATAGGCCTGTACTCGACGTCAAAACCAAGTTTGGAAAACAAAGTATCGCAAATGCCTTTAAGAAGGTAAAAGTCGGATTGTTCCGCGGTCTTTCGCCAAGGCGTCGCGGCAAATTGCCCGGTCATCAACAAGGCGAGATGTTCAGGCTCATAATACTTGTCCGTTTTATAATATACTTTCCCGAGTTCATACACGGCCAAATCCCTTATTTTATGCGCGTAACAATAACGGGCGTTTTCAATCAATCCCGGCAATAGCGACGTTCTTAAGAATTTGCGGGCGGAAGTGATCGGGTTTATTAATTCAATGGTCTGTCCCTTATCGGGAATGAACGAAGAAAATAACCCGGCGTTTTCATCCCCGGTCAGGGAATAAGTAATCAATTGATTGAATCCTAAACCGGTTAGTATATCTTTTATTTCCCGGCGCGTTTTTTGCTTGTCGGTAAGATGACCAAAGGAAGGAGATACGGGCATCGTCGACGGCATTTTATCGTAACCGTGAATCCTGCCAATTTCCTCGATTAAATCCTCTTTGATTTTAATATCTGGCCTGCGGCTCGGGATCGTAATATAATCGCCGTTCACGGAAAATTTCAGGCGCCGGCAAATATCTTTAATTTCGCTATCGGTTATCGACGTTCCCAATAATTTGTTCGTCTCGTCGGCGTTAATGGCGATACGAACCGGTTCCGGCTTGTCGGCGCCAACGAACACCGGTTCCTTTAATACTTCCGCGCCCGCTAAGGTTTGAAATAAGTAAGCCGCATAATCCACGGCGATCTTGGTCCGGTTAATATCGACGCCCTTTTCAAACCGCATCGAGGACTCGCTGATAAGACCCAAGCGCCTTGAGGTCTTGCTCACGGACATCGGATCAAAAACAGCGGCTTCCAAGACGATATTTTTGGTCGTAGGAACGATTTCCGTATCCAAGCCGCCCATAACGCCGGCCAGGGCGACGGGCCGCTCGCCGTCGGTGATCAGCAAATCTTCCGGAACGAGCCGTCGCTCTTCTCCGTCGAGCGTGACGATTGTCTCGCCGAGGCGAGCATTACGAACCGCGATGCGATTACCCAATTTGTCATAGTCAAATGCGTGTAAGGGTTGCCCAAACAAAGCCAGTATATAGTTGGTAATGTCGACGACATTATTGATCGGCCTGATTCCGAAAGCGATAAGCCTGGAGACGAGCCACCACGGAGACGGTTTTATGGTGACATTTTTAAAGATTTGCGCGTAATAACCGGCGCATCCGGCCGTCTCGCTTGTTACCTCGATATAATCTTTGCATTCCTCATTCGAGTATGTGACGTCGAAGGAAGGCATTCGGAAAGGACGGTCATAGACGGCGCTGACTTCGATCGCGACGCCGAGCATGCTCAAAAGATCGCCGCGATTCGGCGTCACGCCGAGCTCAATCACGGTGTCGTCAAAGTTGAGGGCCTTCAATGGATCGGAACCGACGGCGACTTCTTCTTTAAAATAGAATATCCCGTTCTGGTATTCTTCGGGGATATATTTCTTTTCCAATCCTAACTCCTCGAGGGAGCATATCATTCCCCGCGATTCTTCGCCCCTAATCTTCGCCTTCTTTATTTTAAATCCTCCGGGCAATTCGGCTCCGACTTTCGCGACGATAACATACTGACCCGCCCGAACATTAGGGGCGCCACAAACAATCGGCAATATCTCGTCGCCAACGTCAACCCGGCAAGCGGACAAGTGATCGGAATCCTTTACCCGCTCTACCGACAAAACATGACCGATAACAAGATTGGTCCCGTTTAAAACTTTATAATTTCCTTCCACTTCGATGGAATAAAGCGATAATGTTTTTATCAGTTCCTGTTCGCTAATATCGGATATATCAACTAACTCGTTAAGCCATCCTAATTTTACTTTCATCGCGACCTCCTAAAATTGCTCCAAGAACCGCGGGTCATTTCCGTAAAACAGCCTAATATCGTCGATACCGTGACGAAGCATGACCACTCTTTCAATGCCCATGCCAAAAGCGAAACCCTGATATTTCTTGGGGTCGTACCCGGCCCCGCTTAAGACGTTGGGGTGCACCATGCCTGCCCCGAGCACTTCGATCCAGCCGCTGTCCTTGCATAACCCGCAGCCGTTGCCGTAACACTTGAAGCAAGTTACCTCGACTTCAACGCTCGGCTCGGTAAAAGGGAAGAACGACGGCCGGAATCTTATTTCCAACCTGTCGCCAAAAAGCTTTTTCATTAGAAACCTTAGCGTTCCCTTTAAATCGGCCATCGTAATATCGGTGTCGACGACCAGCCCTTCCAGTTGCATAAACTGATGCGAGTGGGTGGCGTCGTCATTATCGCGGCGATAGACCTTGCCCGGGCATACAATTTTTACGGGGTCACCCTTAGCCGCCAACAGGGTGCGAATTTGCACCGGGGAAGTCTGGGTTCTAAGCAAGTTATTCCCGTCAATGTAAAACGAGTCCTGCATATCGCGCGCCGGGTGTCCCTTGGGGGTATTGAGCATTTCAAAATTATATAAATCAAGTTCGATCTCCGGTCCCTCGGCGATTTGATACCCCAAGCCGATAAAAATATCCTCTAGTTCTTGCCAGGCCTGATCAAGCAAATGTTTTCGGCCGACGGCAAATCTTTTCCCCGGCAGGGTGACGTCGATTTTATCCTTTTCCAGCCGGAGCCGCACTTTTAAATCATGCAGTTCTTTCGCCTTCCGCGCGATCAATTCCTCGGCGTAATTCTTAAACTCGTTTAAGCTTCGGCCGACATTCTTTCTTTCCTCGACGCTTAAACGCGGCATCATTTTCATCAAATCCTGCAACGAGCTCTTTTTCCCCAAATATTTGGCTTTGGTTTCGTTTAACTGGTTGATGTTCTCCACGTTGTCAATCGCTTTTTTTAGTTCTTCTTTCAAAACGATCAATTGTTTTTCCATAATAACCTCCTGCGATAATAAAAAATCCTTAACAACAAAGTTAAGGACGAAATTTCCGCGGTACCACCTTACTTCAACAATACAAAAAAACTTGTTGCTCTCAAATTTGATAACGCAGCAAACCTGCGGGTTTGATTAGAACCGCTCCGAAGACGAATTTCATGGCGATTATTGCATAGGACTTCCAGTCAAGGTCCTAATTCCCTGAAGCAAAAAGAGCGCCATTACTCCCTTCTTCATCATCGCTTTAGTATTTTCGTTTATTATACCATCTATTCAATTTTTATTCAAGGGAATATTCGCCCTTTTTTACAAGCGCGGTAGGCAAAATAGCCCCTTGCGGGGCTATCTTGTTTTTTAAAGCCGGCGGCTTCTTCTGAATTGGCCTTGTTGGAAATCAAACGCCGGAGTTCCGGGTTGCGGTCCGGCCATTCCATCCATACCGGTGAATTGCGGCCCGACCTGAGGCCCGGGTATTTCCGCCATATCAGCAAACTGCGGTTCACCGAATAAAGGTTGAATTCCTGCAAACGGCATATTCGTGCAGCAACCGATGTTTTCCACGCAGCAGTCATTGAATTCGCAACACAATTGCCTGGGAATGAAACGGTTGCGCCTAATATGATGATTGAATATGCGATTTACATGTTCACATATAATAGGTTGTTCTTCGCAAAAAACACGATGAATGTCACTTGCGGTTCTATGAATAATAGGCGGTCTTACAAAGCAGTTCATATCTTTCCCTCCTTCTACCTATATTATACGAATCTAGGTTTATTTGGCATGTGCGTTTGTATATTTAAAAAAATTATAGACAAATTATCCGAAAATATAAATTGACTTTAGGTTATAATTATTGTAAAATACCTTAAAAGGAGAAACGATATGTATTACACACCGATAGTTATAGAACGCACTTCATTTGGGGAACGTTCTTATGATATTTATTCCCGATTGTTAAAAGACAGGATCGTCATGCTTTGCGGCGAGATACAGGATTCCATGGCAAACAGCATCGTGGCGCAGCTTTTGTTTTTGGCCGCCGAGGACAGCGAAAAAGAGATTTATCTTTACATTAACTCCAACGGCGGTTCGGTAACCGCGGGAATGGCCATTCATGACACGATGCGATTAATAGCCCCCCCGGTCTCCACCATCTGTATCGGGCTCGCGGCATCAATGGCGGCTTTCATTCTTGCGAGCGGCACCAAAGGCAAAAGGTACGCTTTGCCGAACAGCGAGATTTTGATTCATCAACCGCTGGGCGGCGCCAAGGGGCAAGCAACGGAAATCCAAATCGCCGCCAAGCATATCCTCAGGACTAGGGAAAGAATAAATAGGATGCTCGCGGAATATACCGGCAAAACCATCGAACAAATCAATATCGATACTGACCGGGACAATTATATGTTTGCGGAAGAAGCCTTGTCCTACGGGATTATCGACGCGATTTTGGAAAAAGAACCGCAAAAAAAATAGGGATGCAAATCCCTTTTTTTATTCGATGAATGCTCTTTTTACCCGGTCAAAGAAGTCCGCGTCTTTCTTTACGATAAAACTCACCGTTTTCTCGGAAAGCCGGGCCGCGATCGATGTCAGATCGTCAAATTCCAGCAATTGACCGTCAACCGTGATATAAAGCTCGCTGGCTGAATGCGGATGCAATTCGATAACGGCCTTTTCTGACAAAACGAGCGGCGAGGCCAAACTCCGGTAGACGCGATTGCTAATCGGGGCCACTTCGGTAAGTTGTATCGCCTTTATCGCCGGGTCGATGATACTACCGCCCAATGATCTGTTATATGCGGTGCTTCCCGCCGGCGGTGATATCAAGATTCCCGTCCCTCTGATCGTTTCGAAAAATTTCCCATTAATATAGATATCCATGATTTGCGTGTGGACAGGGTTAAGTAAAGCCAAGTCGTTCACGGCAACCCCTTGTTGAACATTGCCGATGCCGAAGAGTTGATATTCCATTAAATTTATCGTAAACAAATCATAATCGTCTTCTCTTAACATGCGGAATATTTCTTCAACCTCATCAATGTCAAAATCGGCGTAAAAACCCAATTTACCCGTGTTTACGCCGACAAATTTTATCCCGTCAAGACGGCCTTCGTATTTATGAATCGCGCCGAGCATGGTCCCATCGCCGCCAAAAGAAAAAACGACATCAGGCGCGTTTTCATCATGCGCGAAAGGGAAATCAATATTAACGCATTTTCCGTAGCAAGCATATTTCATATTATCACCTTTTGTTAATGTTGTCCAGCAACAATCCGATATTATCCAACTCGTATTCCTCGGGGCGCACCTTTTCGACAACTATCTCATCAATGGATTTTTTGATTCTGGCCATTTCTTCATCCAGCTGGGCCGTGACAATTGACGCGGCAAGAAGACGCTCCCTAATCTCATCCGGTATTTTCCGATAGTACTTATACTTCAGCGAATGTTCGATTGAAGCCCACAAATGCATCGCGTAGGTGCGAACCTGAAATTCGATATTAATCGGGACCCGTCCGTCTACCGTTTCCACCTCATACTTGGCAATCAAGTGCAGCGAACGATAACCGCTGGGTTTGGGCTCTTTAATGTAATCTTTTATCAGAAAAATATTGATGTCTTTGCGGGCCTTTAACAGCTCGAAAACCTTATAAACGTCTTGCCGGTACTTGCATATAATTCGAATACCGGCAATATCATAGATTTCCGCGGCGATATTCTGAAAGTCGATCCCCAACCGTTCCGCTTTTTCCAAAATGCTGCTTACCGTTTTAACGCGCCCAGAAATGCTTTCTATCGGGTTGCTGACCTTTTTGAACAGAAATTCTTTCCTTAACGACTCAAGTTTGATAATAAAACCGCTGACCGCCAACTCATACGGCAAAAGAAATGAATTCCAAAACCGATTTTCGTTTACCATATACCAACCTCTCAGGCGTCGGAATCCACGCCCAAGTATATTATACATTTATTTTCGCTATTTCTCAAGACGCAATCTTGCAAATAATTGGTTTGTCATTTTCGCCATATATATTGTATTTATTTGAAAAAATGACAATAATATAATAAACCCGCTTTTATTTCGCAATACTTGCATTTTAAAAATTATTATGTATAATATAATAACAATTGCTAAAATAATGATTCGGAGGAAAATATGCAACTTGGAAACTTAGTAGAATTTAGAACCCTGTTATCGGAAGAAGAATATAATCGCTTAATGGAAAGGTTCAAAGGCAATCGAATGGACTTACAAACCAATCATTATTTTGATACCAAAAGATTTTCCTTAAAAGCGCACGACGCTTCGCTTCGGGTTAAAGAAAGAGAAGATTTCATTCTAGTCCTGAAAAAGAAAAAAGGCTATAATCTCCACGAATTCCAACTCCCAATCACTAAAGAAACTTTTGAGGAAATCCGCAAGACCGGAATGGTTCCGGAAGGCGAAATTTACAATGAGTTGTTGCCCTTAATCGGCAGTCAAAAACTATTTAATTTCCTCAGCCTGTCAACGCTAAGATTATTTTTCGCCTATAAAAACGGCATTCTTTATATCGACAAAAGCCAGTATCTCGGCCAAACGGATTATGAATTAATATATGAAACCAGTTCTCGCAATTTAAAGGAATTTGTTAAGCTAATCGGGGAATTCGAACTGAAATATAAAAAGACCGAAAAGAAAATAAGAAGAGCGTTTAAGGCGTACAAAAGAATGCATTGATTAAAAAATCGGACACCTTGCCGTCCGATTTTTTATTTCGAAAACTTTATATTCTTTACATAGTTGCATTCTTCGCCGGGGCCATGCTTTTCAAAACAATGCTCGCAATCCCTGTCCCTAATCTCCGGCGGTAAAAACAACTCAATGTCATCGTCGTTATACCCGACTTGAATTTCATAATCCGTGACGATTATCGGCCTTTTCAACACGCTCGGGTTATTGACGATAAATTCAATCAAATCATGCGTTTTCATATCATTAAAGCTGAGACCCTTTTCCTTAAAAATTTTTGATCTTGTGGAAATAATATCTTCAAAACCGTTTTCGCTTTTTACAAGCATTTTAAAAATATCTTCTCTGGAAATAGGGGAGGAAAAAATGTTTTTTTCTTCGTATTGGATGTTATATTTCTCAAAATACTTCTTGACTTTACGACACGAAGAACAACTGGGAGAAGTATATAGTTTAATCATTTCCATCATTCCCTTTCTTGTATATTTCTATTTTAGCATTTTTTTACCCTAATGTAAATATTTTATCTAATAAAGTAAAAAA
>DGED01000036.1 GCA_002385755.1 Caryophanales bacterium UBA3935
CGTTCCCACGTTGGAAGAGACTTTGGAATTTGTAAAAGGGAAAATATTGATCGATATCGAGCTTAAAGAAGGCGGTTACGAGGAAGAAGCCGTCGCCTTGATTCAAAAGCACTTAAAGAACGACGAGTTTTATATCCGCTCGTTTTTAGACAAAACTGTGCGAAAGGTGAAAAAAATAGACAAAACAATCACTACGGCGTTGCTCTTGGGTTTGGAACATCCGAAAAATGTGCTCTTAACCCGCCTTTCGGAACTATTCCCTTTTTTCCGTATTCTAAAAACAAAATGCGATATTGTCTCGCCATATTATAGATTGTTAAAACTGGGGTTTGTTACGAGAATGCGGATCCTCGGCAGGCGGGTGTCCGTTTGGACGGTGGATGACGAGCCGCTTATGAAAGTATTATTGAAAAAAAAGAAGGTCGACTCGCTCGTGACGAATTATCCCGACGTCGCCCTTCGGATACTCGATAGAAATAATGATACCAAGAAGTAGCGTTTGCTTCTTGGTTTTTTATTTTCTTTCTTTTTATTTAAGGCAACCTTTTACTGGGACTGGCATATTGAGAAGTAATATGATATAATTTTTAAAAAAGTATAAATTGTCGGACCAAAAAAGATTTTTTTGTTGTCTAGTATAGTGAGACATCCACATATATCTTTTTTGGTTTAATTGAGGTATATGTGTATGAGGAAATTAATCAAAGACCTGAGATTGCGAAAGGAACACGCTTTCGAAACGGTATATTATCAGTACTATAAGTTGGTTTATTTCGTAGCCTTTTCCATGGTAAAAGACCGCGAAGTTGCTGAAGAAGTAGTCCAGGACACTTTTGTGAAAATGATGGAGAATATCCATCAGTATCGGGGGAAGGGGGAATTTAAATCTTGGTTGTTGAGCATTACTCGTAATTTGGCGCGAAACGCGATCAAAAATCGAAAAAGGTTTCAACAGCGCTATAGTTATGATGACGAGTTAGTCGGAAGTTATAAGGACGAATCCGCAAACCTTTCGAATCTAATGATGGAAATCAAGGAGTGTTTGGATGATTTCGAAGCCGCGATAATACTATATCATGTCATTTACGAGTTTACTTTTGAGAAAACGGCTTCCGAATTGAATACCACCATTAGCGTGGTGAAAAAGGCTTATTACAAAGCTATAAAAATTTTGAAGGAATATTATCGTGGGGAAAAAGATGAGTGAAAAAAAAGTAAAAGAGAGATTAATCACACGATTTTGTGATTCTTTAGAGGAAATTAACGTTACCGATAATTACGCCGCGACCGTGCGGAAACTTGAAAGTAACGGGATGGCGCTTGTTAGAACCGCGCCCAAAAGACCGAACATGTTCGCTTACACTTACTCTTTACTTTTAGTTTCCTTGTGTTTGCTCGCCGGGTTCATCGGTTTTAATATCGGAGTTAAAAGCGATGATTCAGAATTGATTAGTGCGTCAATGATAGATTATTTAGAGGATAACTGTGAAAAATACTATCATCAACCGATATTAACGGGACACTATTCAAAAAATGATTATATTTATGTTTGCATTGGCTTGGTTAGGGAAGGAAACGAATTAGGGGTGAATTATTTCTATCATTTGGTTTATTTTGATGTAAACCTGGATACAGGCTTTAAAAATCTCACCACGGGAGAAGAAATTACAGTATTAAGTATGCCCGTTTTTGGAAATTTATCGGATTTGTTAAACATTGATGACGGTGATGAGATCCTGATCGAAATCAGGGGAGATGAAGAGATTAAGCAATATTCTTTTATCGCCTATCACGATATTCATATGGAATTAATAAAAAATAAAAAAAGTTAAAATAATTGGAACGAAATCTTGATTTTTATTGTCTAGTATAGTGATAGGCCGTATTGACTGAATATTTTTTGGGGAGAAATTTATGAGAAAATTTCTAAGCAATGTTTTGATAATTATTTCACTACTATTTATCTCCGGCTATAAGGTTGAAATAAAGAACAACGCCTTGCCTTTCGGTAAGGAGATGATCTTGGAAGAAGAGGAGGAAAAACTCGTCTTTGAGACATCCGATAGCGCGATTCAAGCGGAGAGCGCTTCAGGGGAAATCGCCGATAAACTTAACGATGTCAGCGATTACGTAAGCGTTGCTGTCGAATTGGATGATTGGTTTGATGAAGCGATCGAAGAGCCCGATTATCCCGTATCGGTTGAAGAGGCTCAGAAAATCGTTAAAGAGCATAGGGAAAAAGTTAAAGCTCATTATACAAAAGAAAATGAGCGCATGGTAAGAGAATTGGGACTTGGTTTTTTGGAAGCGGAAGTAGAGATAAGCAGATATACAAATTTTGTTTTTTTAAACTATGGGGACAAAGCTCTTAGTGATTTTCATATCGATCGATTCAAAACCATATCAAGGAACAATCGCGTTAATAAGGTATATGTCCGGAGCGGACAACTGAAAAGGGATCGGCATGAGCTTCACTGTGCGAAATTAAAAACTTATGTTGAGCCGTTTGTGTTGAATCATCCCGAGTATGACGGATCCGGAATTTCCGTTGGCGTTTTTGATGTCGGGATTATTGATAAAAATCACCCCAGCTTTGCCGATACCGATTACTTGATTCGCGATGAATGGTGGTATCCTGAAACGGTACATGAACACGCCACCACGGTTGGTTTGACAATCGCCGGTGATATCGGCATCGCGCCCAGGGCGCGTTTGCTTAGCGTCGAACATTTCATAAGCTGGTCAGGTCCGATTGAGTGGCTGTTGGATCACGGCGCGAATATAATCAATATTAGTTTCACTGACAGGGCGACTCCCGGAACATATACCTCTGACGCCGCGTACCTTGATTACGTTGTCCGTAACAACAGCGTTCTTATTGTCGGTAGCGCCGGGAATCGCGGGAGTCCGGATAAAGGCCGCGATCACAAAGTCACCTCGCCCAAGACCGGTTTTAACGTCATTACCGTGGGCGCGACAAATTGGCATGGTTATCCTTTGGGTTACTCATCGCATATCACAGACTTCTTAATTAGCAAACCCAATCTTTCCGCCCCGGCAGAGTTAATTCGTTTTCCGGACTTTAACGGAAAAGAGTTTGGCGGCACCAGTTACGCGGCGGCGATAGTATCGGGTATCAGCGCCCTGGTAATGCAGTCCGATTCGCGTTATATACTCGTTCCGCATCTGTTGGGAGCAAATTTAGCGGCTACCGCCACGCCCAGTCGCTTTGCAAGCACGTATGATTCTTCCGGATACGAAAGCGTACTTGGAGCGGGAATCGTTAATTGTGAATTGGCAGTCACCAATAAATACAGAACAATCTGTTTTTACAACAATACCGACAAACAAGGACAGGTAATCCTCAGTCGTAAAGTCAAGTTGGAAGGTAATAAGAGAGTTAAAATCGTGTTTTACTCGCTCGTTAATTCCGATAAGTCAACAAATATCAAAACGACTGATTACGATTTGTACTTGAAAACGGAAAGCGGCTATACTCTAGCGATGTCGCTTTCGTCATACAGTAACACGGAATTAATTGATTATGTAATTCCCACTACTGGTTATTACTATATAGAAATAGTACAATACGGCAGCAAAAAGACATCTTTAAAAGATTATTGCGCCTACTCTTATTGCCAGTTTGACCCCGGATTTGATTCTTGGGGCTAGTCGGCATTTATAGGACTGAACAAAAAGACCGCTTTTTGCGGTCTTTTATTATTGTTTTTCAAGTTGATATATTTTTGAGTATTTGCGGACAAGATATCGCAGGTAGTATTTTGGTTGGAAATTACCGCGCGCCACCGTTTTAAACAGCTTTTTAGGTTCCATGGAAGCCCCGTGGCGATGTAGGTTGTTTTTTAACCAAAGATTTATCTCCTCGGTGTTTTTATTCTTGAGGGATTTTAAAACTTTAAAATCTTTATTCATTGTCCGGAAGATTTGCGCGGCGTAGGCCGAACCCAAAGCATAGGTCGGGAAGTAACCGAACATACCCGTGGCCCAGTGAATATCCTGCAAGACGCCGGCGCTATCGTCGGGGACGTCCAGGCCGAGGTATTCTTTCACTTTGGCGTTCCAAATCGAGGGAATGTCCTTTACTTCGATTTGGCCGGCGAACAAATCTTTTTCAATTTCGTATCTAATCATAATATGAATCGGATAAGTTAGTTCGTCGGCTTCCGTTCTGATAAGAGAAGGTTTGACTAAATTTATATGTCGATAAAAATCCCTTAGTTTAATGTTTTTCAGTTGTTTTTTAAAGATTGTCTTTAACACGGGGAAATGCTGTTTCCAGAATTCTCTGGAGCGTCCGACGATATTTTCATAGAAACGCGATTGCGATTCGTGAAGCGCCATCGAGCCGCCGCCCCATATTAATGTGTTTTCAAGCTCGGGATTTACCTGCTGTTCGTATATGGCGTGGCCGAGCTCGTGGATTGCGGAAAAGAGGGCGATGGTCAAGTCGCTTTCGTCGTAATTTACGGTGTAGCGGACATCGGAGGGCGCGAACCCTGAAGTAAAAGGGTGCGCGCTTTCTTTTCTCAACCCGCGAGTTTTATCATATTGCAACACCGTTTCCAAATAATGAATGAATTCTTTTTGTTTTGAAACCGGGTAGGTTTGGTTTGTGAAAGCGTCGTTATAGTCAAGTTTGCGAGAGGTTATCGTTTTGATAAACGGGACAAGCGTTTCTTTTAATTCGGAAAAGAAGCGGTCATAGTTTTTTGCCTTAAACCCTTTCTCGAAATCATCGAGAAGGACATCGTAGCCCGCTATTCTTGTTGTTTCCAGGCGCTTGATGAATTTCTTTTTGTAATTAACGATTTTCTCCAAGGTAGGCTGAAAAATGGAAAAATCGGCCGCGTTTTTTGCTTTTTCCCATGTTCTCGCGCTAACCGCCAGAAGTTTCCTATATTCTACAAATTCCTTAAACGGTATCTTCCTGATTTTCGTCAGGTTGCGTTTAAAAACCGTAATTTCATGTCTAAGGAGCGGGTTCAGGTCGTTTTTGTTTTTATATAACTGATTAACGACTAAGAATGTTTCCCTTGAGGTTTGAATTTTGTATAATTCGCCGCTTAAGACGCCGATTTGCCTGGCCCGGTTTTCGAAACAACCCTCGGGGGCTTCGGTTTCGGAGTCCCAATTGATAACGGAGAGAGCATAGCGATAGGCGTTGATTTTTCCCCTGATCTCTTCATACAGCTTTAAAGTTTTTGTCATAGTAGCTTCACCATAGTTATTATACCATTTATAAACAATTATTAAACAAAAAATATTAAATTTTAGACAAATTTGCGTTAAAATCGGAAAAAGAGTATAATATTTGTTATGAAAGACTTAGTAACGGCTTTTAGATCGCTGCGATTGTTAATTAAAAAATATCCTTGGATTATACTGACCCAAGCAATCGACATTATCGCCGGGGTAGCCGTGACGGTAATCCCGATTAGGATTGTTTCGGATATTGCCGGAGTTTACGAGACGGGAGGGAAATTTTCCGATATTTTGCCGGCCGTTTTTTTGTATTTGTTTATCCTTTTCGCGATCGGGATAATCGTTTTGATTAATAATTTCGCGCAAAACTATATTAACCGTAATTTCAAGGTCGAAGTGGCCACAATGCTCTACCGGAAACTTGATTCCGTGGATTACGAGTTTCATGAAAATCCGCAGTTTTTAAACAATTACACGCGCGCCTTGGAATACGGTCCCGAGTATATCTACGCGAGCGCGATTTACCAGTTGACATTAATTAAAGTAATCGCGCAAAGCCTGAGCGTTTTTGTCGTAATCTTCTCGATTCATTATCTTACGGTTGTCTATGCCGTCGCGACAGGCGTAGTATATTTTTTCATTAAACACCGCGTCAGTAAAATCAACTTCCGGTTCCGGGGAGAAATTCAACCCCTGTACCGGAAAAACTATTATTATAACCGCGTTTTTTTCCTTAAGGATTCGGCCGCCGATTTAAAAATGACTAATGTCGGGGACTTGATGATCGAAAATCACCGCTCGCTCGGTCGCGAGCAAGTCGCCGTTTATAAGAAATACGCCGCCAGGAGCAGTTTCCTTGATTTTATCGGCGCCCTCGCCATCGACTTGATTTATCCGATCGTCCTGGGGATAGTCGTTTATTTTACCCTATCTTCGATCACCCTGTCTTCTTTTCTCGGCCTCACGGTCGCCGCCACAAAACTCTCGAACTTGATATCGGTTTTCGTGAATCATCTCGCCAATCTCGAGTCCCATGTGATTGAGGCCGCCGTATCGTTTGAGGTCTTGGCGATGACCTCGCGCATCGAGGGGCGGGGCGGGTTTCCGGTTCTCGAGGTGCGCGATATCGTCGTCGAAAACGCGACGTTCGGTTATGACGAGGGAGCGGATATATTGCGGGGGGTGAGCCTCGAGATTAAAAAAGGCGAAAAGATCGCGATTGTCGGCGCTAACGGTTCCGGGAAAACGACGTTAGTGAAGTTGCTCTTACGGCTCTATGACGTAAAAGGCGGCGCGATAAAGATTAACGGCGATAATTATCTCGACGTTGACACGACATCGCTCCGGACAAAAATCGGCGCCGTCTTTCAAAACCCCGAGGTCTACAGTCTAACGGTCGGCGAGAACGTGCTTTTACGCAAGGCGGAAACGGAAGAAGACCGGGATCTCGTGATCGAGGCGTTAAAATTCAGCGGCCTATACGATGACGTCAAAAACCTCGAGGAGGGGATCGACACTCTCGTGACCAGGGAATTTCACCGGAAAGGACAAATATTCTCCGGCGGGCAGATTCAGAAACTGGCGATCGCCCGCGGTTACGCGCAAAATTATGAAGTCCTGATCCTTGACGAACCTTCGAGCTCGCTTGATCCGCTCGCGGAAACGGCGCTTTATGAGAACATGTTAAAACTGGGGCGCAACCGGACGCTGGTTTTTATCTCCCACCGCTTAAGCTCCACGGTTAATTGCGATCGCATATATTTGCTTTCGGACGGGAAGATCGCGGAGGCGGGAAGCCACGAGGAGTTGATGGCGAATAACGGCCTTTACCGCCGGATGTTTGAAGCGCAGACGGAAAAGTATTTGGGTGATGAAGATGTTTAATTCGTTTCGGAAAAACTTTAAAATCGTCGGTTTTGTCTTTCGTTTTTGTCCAGGCTATAAATACTTCACCATACTCTTTATAATCGCCTCGCTTCTTAATTCCGTGAGCAAAGTGTTCCTGATTCAAAAAGCGATCGAGCTTTTCGTCAAGGAGAGCCCGTTTGGCGAGTTTGCTTCCGCAATCGCCGTCTATCTTATCGTTATTCTCGTGACCGCTTTTATCCGGATTTTCTATCGCGGTTATATCAGCGGTAAATACCGGCTCGTCTACATCAACAAAATGCGCGACTACATGTACCGCCTGGCCCACCGCATCGATTACGCCGATTTCGATAACCCCGATTTTTACGATCAATACGCTAGGGCGCTTCGCGACGGGGCGTCGCGCGGCATTTTGGTTTATGAGGACCTGGCGGGTTTTGTATCGTCCCTTCTTAACACTTTCGCGGTCGGCTCGATTATTCTTATTACCGACTGGATGTTGGTGCTTATTATTATCTTCGCGTCAATCTGTTCCTTTATTTTGAAAAACATCATTAATAGAAAATGGTATTTGCACGACAAGGCGACCGAGAAGAACCGCCGAATGTATCGCTACCTTAACCGAACCTTTTACCGGCAAAGATACGCGGCGGAAATTAAAACCACTCCCGTCAGCGGGCTTCTTGTGGACAAGTATAAGGAAACGGCGGCCGATATTAACAAGGCCTACCTCCGAACCCAGAGAGGAGTTATCTTATACGATGCGCTTTTGAATTTTGTCGAGACGGGAATCGAACAGGGCGGGACATATCTTTTTCTGGGATACAAGCTTTTCTTTGGCTTAATCGATATCAGCCGGTTCGGCTCGGTCTTAAACGCCGCCATGCAATTCTCCGGCAATTTTACAAACGTCATGAACTTTATCACCCGGATCAAGCAAAACGCTCTTTATATCGATGATTTCTTTTGGTATTTGGAATACGAGCCCGGTCTTGAAACCAGGGGGAGAGAGGCGCTTTTGGCTTCCCCCGAAACCATCGATGTTGATCGCGTTTATTTTCGCTATCCCGAAAGCGGGGATTTCGTCCTCCGCGATTTCCTCTTAACGATAAAAAAAGGGGAGAAACTCGCGATTGTCGGTCTCAACGGCTCGGGAAAAACGACGCTCGTGAAGCTGCTATTAAAGTTTTATTTGCCGGTCAAAGGAAAAATCCTCTTTGATAATCAAGATTACGCGATGTTTTTTGAGAAGGACGTTCGCCGGCAATTCGCCGTGATTTTTCAAGATTTCGAAATATACGCTCTGTCGGTCGCCGAGAATATCTTGATGAGGCGGGCGGAGTCGGCGGAAGACGAGAAGAGGGTTTGGGACGCGCTTGAGATGGTCGGCATGCGCGAAAAGGTCGCGTCAATGCCGGACGGAATCAACACCCAGGTAACGCGGGAGTTTCACCGGCGGGGGGCGGGCTTTTCGGGAGGCGAGCAACAAAAACTGGCGATCGCCCGCGTGTTCGCAAGCGACGCCGATATTTACGTTCTTGACGAGCCGACGAGCTCGCTTGACCCGCTTTCCGAAAAACAAATTAACGATCTTATTATCGAGAAAGCGCGGGACAAGACGATCATAATAATCGCCCACCGCCTTTCGACCGTCGTTGACGTCGACAGAATTATCTTGATTGAGGATCATAAAATCAAGGAAATGGGAACGCACCGGGAGCTTATCGCCCGGGGCGAAAGATATCGAAAACTCTTCGCGACCCAAGCCTCGCTTTACAAAAAAGCGTCTCGATAAACGGCGTATCCCCGGTTAGGGGCGCGCCTTTGTTTTAAAAAACAAAAAAGTTATGATTATCGGGAATTATGTAAAATAATAAGAGAAAGTTATTTTTGCGCATATAATAATGCAATCGTTTAAGTTTCGTTATGATTGAATTTCATAACGTTTTGTGTTAGAATATTTCTTGAAACGTTTGGATTACCGTTTCCCGAAAGCGGATCGGCAATCCGCGTCTAGATGGATGCTTAAAGCCAATTTAGGCTGTTTATAGGAGGTGTTTACATGGCAACCATTAGTAAATTAAGTAAAGAATTAATCGGGACGAAAACGCCGAAACTTTATAACCGAATCAGGACAACGATCGAATCGGTTTTCTACGGCAATAACGTTGTCCCGGTAAGGACGATGAAAGAAGCGTATGAACTGGCAAAGAATTCTCCGGGAACGATAGTTACCGATATGCCGGTGGAAAGGGCGGGGGAATTGGGTCTGCCTGAAGATGCCAAAGTATTGTTGTTTAACGACGGGAAAATTACCGGCCGCCAGGCGAAACTTCGCCGGCTTGTTGACGATAATAACCGCGAATATTTCGGCGACATGATTCGGGAAACTCTTTTCCGCGCGCGCCAAAAGAAAATGTATCATGCCCAGGTGTATATCGGCCTGCATCCCGACTTTATGCTTAAGGCCCATCTTCTGATACCGGAAGGGTATGAAAACACACTGTATTCCTGGCTGCTGAATTTCCAGATTGTTAACGAGGAATACACGGAAAAGTATGAAAAATCGATCAAACTCGACGAGGGCGATATATTCATTTATTCCAATCCCGACGTCTATCCCGATGATTTCCCCAACGGGCTCGCGTTGTTTGACGCGGAAAATAATTGCGCCTGCCTTTTCGGAATGCGCTATTTCGGGGAACACAAAAAAGGAACGTTAACGCTGGCCTGGACAATCGCGGAGAGAAACGGGTACACCGCTTGTCACGGCGGACAAAAGCAGTTTAATTTGCCGGGAGGGAAGAAAAAGGTTATCGGCGTGTTCGGTCTTTCCGGATCGGGCAAATCGACGATCACCTTGTCCAATCACGGCGGAAAATACGACACCGTCGTTTTACACGACGACGCGTTTATTATTTCCAACGACGACGCGTCCTCGATTTGTCTGGAACAATCTTATTTCGATAAAACGCAGGATTATCCGCTCACGAACGAGCAGACGAAATATTTCGTGACCGTGCAAAACTGCGGGGCGACCGTCGACGAGGACGGGCGGGTCGTTATCGTGACCGAGGATATCCGCAACGGCAACGGCCGGACGATCAAGTCGAAGTTCGCGACGCCCAACCGGATCTATAAATTTGATCACCCTTGCGACGCGATTTTTTGGATTATGAAGGACGGCACTCTGCCGCCGGTTTTGAAGGTCAAGTCGCCCGAGCTCGCCTCGGTAATGGGCGCGACGCTCGCGACGAAGCGGACGTCGGCGGAATATGTGCCCGGCGAGGACCCGAACAAACTTGTCATCGTGCCCTACGCCAATCCTTTCCGCCTTTACCCGCTCGCCAAGGACTATAACAAGTTCAAGCAGTTGTTCGCGGAGCGGGGAGTGACCTGCTATATAATTAATACCGGTCATTTCCTCGATAAGAAAGTAACCCCGACCGTCACGCTCGGGTTAATCGAAGATATTATCAACGATAAGGCCGAGTTCAAGCCTTTCGGACCGTTCAGCGACCTTGAATACATGCCAATCGAGGGCTTTATCCCCGATTTTACCGACGAGGAATACTTGCGGTCGGTGAAGGCGCGGATGAACGACCGCCTCGAATACATCAGCAAACTTGACGAGTTTAACCAAATCCCGAGCGAGGGATTGGCGGCGATTCGCCGGGTCGTGGAAGAAATATAAGATAAGGAGACATGAAAATGGGTGTTAAAGTAGTTGATACCGCCCTGCGCGACGGTCACCAGTCATTGTTCGCGACAAGGATGACCACCGCGGAGATCCTCGAGGTGTTGCCCGATTTGGACGAAGCCGGGTATCACGCGCTTGAGGTTTGGGGCGGCGCCACTTTCGACGCGTGCTTGCGTTTCTTAAACGAGGACCCGTGGGAAAGGTTGCGCGAGATTCGCAAGGCCTGTAAGAAAACCAAACTACAGATGCTCTTCCGCGGGCAAAACATATTGGGTTATAAGCATTACCCGGACGATATCGTCGAGTTGTTTGTCAAGAAATCGATAGAAAACGGTATAGATATTATCAGGGTGTTCGACGCCTTGAACGATTTAAGAAACATGGAAACCGTAATCGACGCTACCAAACGCTACGGCGGTCATTGCCAGATCGCGTTCTGTTACACGACGAGCCCGATTCACACGGTCGAGTATTTTGTCGAGATGGCGAAGAAAATCGAAACGTTGGGCGCCGATTCTATTTGCATTAAGGATATGTCCGGCGTGTTGCTTCCCGAGGACGCCTACCGCTTGGTCTCGCAACTGAAAGCCAATACCGCTCTCCCCGTCGAGTTGCACTCGCATTGCACGGCCGGGGTCGCCCACGCCACTTACATGAAGGCGATCGAGGCGGGCGTCGATATTATCGACACGGCGCTCTCGCCGCTATCCAGCGGCACAAGCCAGCCGCCGACGGAATCTTTCCAATATATGCTGAGGGGGACGCAATATGACCCCGGGCTCAATCTCGACCGGCTTAACGCCGCCGCCGAGAAGATAAAACTCGTCCGTGATAAATATTTTGCGAGCGGGGTCCTTAATCCCAAGGCTTTAATGGTTAACCCGCTGATATTGCAATACCAGCTCCCGGGAGGCATGCTTTCAAATCTAATGAGCCAGCTCGAAAACCAGGGAGCGATCGGCCGTTACGAGGAGGTATTGCGGGAGGTGCCGGCCGTCCGGGCCGATTTGGGTTACCCGCCGCTCGTCACGCCGCTCTCGCAAATGGTCGGGACGCAGGCGGTAATGAACGTTTTAACGGGCGAGCGTTACAAGCTCGTTCCCGAGGAAATCAAAGATTATCTGCGCGGCCATTACGGGGCTTCGCCCGGGCCGATTGACGAAGATTTCCGGAAAAGCATTATCGGCGCCGACAAGGTGATCGATTATCGCCCGGCCGATGATTTAAAGCCCCAGTTCGAAAACCTTAAGCGAAAATACCAAGACCTGGCGCGGACCGACGAAGACGTTTTGTCAATCGCTTTATTCGAAAACGTCGCCGTTAATTTTTTGGAGAAGAAATATCTTCCGCGAAAAGAGAAAGAAATTCACGAGATTAATTTGCATATCGGATAAACATAATAGTTGACACACGAGAAAGGAGGTTGGCGCCGGCATCCGGCGGCGCCCACATATATGAAAGTATATCGCGTTAAAGTAAACGGGAAAGTTTACGAAGTTGAACTTGAAAGCGTGACCGAAAAGGAAGGACCGGTAAAGGCCGACGCGGCCGGGGAAAAGTCGGCGTCCGCGCCGGCGGCGGAGGCGGCTTCGGGCGATAATGTTTTACGCGCCCCGATGCAGGGAACAATTATCGACATAAAAGTCGAACCCGGCCAGCGCGTTAACCGCGGCGACGTGGTAGTTGTTTTGGAAGCGATGAAATTGGAGAACAATATCGTCGCCCCGACAACCGGGATCGTAAAGGAAATATTGGTTTCCAAGGGCCAAAACGTCGCCAATCAAGAACCTATTCTTACCATCGGATAAAACGGCGCTATTATGCTCGGCGCGAAAATAATTCGTTTCCCCGTTCTTCCCTCGACCAACGCTTATCTCAAGGAGCATTTCTCCGCCCTTCCTCACGGGACGGTCGTCACCTGTGACCGACAAACCGCGGGGAAGGGGCGTTTTGAACGCGCGTGGCACTCCGACCGCGATTTGCTCATGTCGGTTTTAATAAAAGAGAACTTGCGGCTTTCCGAGATTCCCCAGCTTGGCCTGATCAGCGCCGCGGCCGTTTTTGAAACTTTAAAAAAACACGTTCCGGATCCCTTAATCAAATGGCCTAACGATATTATCGTCGGAGGGAAGAAGGTCGCGGGCATTTTGTTGGAATCGATTATCGGCGCGAAAAGATTAAATTGCCTCGTCATCGGTATCGGTATCAACGTTAATACCGCGGCCTATCCGGAAAGTTTGGCCAAAAAGGCGACGTCTCTTAAACTGGCGACCGGCGCCGAGCGCGATATCGAGGAGCTTCGTTTGGAGCTCATTGGAAACCTTGACGCTTTCTACCGGGAATTCAAACTCGGGGGCCGCCGCCACGCCGACATATGCGCGGAAAACTCCTGCCTTATCGGCAAAGAAGTTATTTTTAACGATTTTAAAACAAGCCAAAAGGGAAAAGTGCTGGCGATATTAGAGAACGGAAATATTGTGATCGAAACCGCCGGCGTTACCGCCGAATACAATTACGGCGAGATAACGTTTTTGGATATTTGAAAATGCGGTTTATAGCCGCATTTTTTTATTGTTATCACTTTTGCGTTATGTTATAATACAATAGTAG
>DGED01000007.1:0-339 GCA_002385755.1 Caryophanales bacterium UBA3935
GATCCCGCCGTCGTTGTCGACCCAATTCTTATTTACGTCGACTTCGACATCGGGCGAAATAGCGCTCCGCTTAAAGGAAAGTTTGGCGCTAACGATTGTGAATTCGCCGCTCGCGTCGGCCGTTCCCGGCTCGGCGAAAATCAATATCGTGGCGAACTCGTCAGCAAGAACAACAATTTCCTGCTCCTCGCCGGTAAAGGTGACGGTCTGCTCGAGAGCGCCGGCATCGTTGGGTTTCAGAAGAACGGATTTACCTTCCGTTCCTTTGAGAACGATCGTTAACTTGTTCAGACCGGCGGGCGCGCCCGTAAAGTCATGACGCATAAACGCCCATTCCAG
>DGED01000007.1:564-10310 GCA_002385755.1 Caryophanales bacterium UBA3935
GAAATCATATTCCGAGATCGCGAACGCCACCTTATGAAGCGTGAGCTGTCCGGACCCGGTCCCGCCCGGGGCTGCGAAGAAGATTACTTTTTCGAGTTTCTTAAGGTCGGACGGCGAAAGAGTAGTTAGGTCGATAACGACGGTTTGTTTTGTGCCGTCAAAGGTGACGCTTTCTTCTTTCGCCACGCCCGGTCCTTCAATCTTGAACAACCCGGTCTTGTTCTCCATGCCCGTTACTTCGATTTCCAGCTTGGTAAACCCGCTGAAATCGCCTTCGATTAAAGCTAAGGCGTGAGACCAGTGCTGGCCCTCGTTTGTCTTTTCGTATTCGATAACGATGTCGGTTCCCGATTTCTCGATTTCGTAAACGCCGTCGCCGTTATCATACCAAATATCGACTATGAATTCTGGGTCGGCGCCGTCATAGATGTTTTTCTCTTTAACCGGCGGCTGGTAATCATATTCCGCGACCATAAAGATGTCGAGAATATCAAAGGAGCCGCTGCCCGAGGCGCCGGCATGCCCGAACAAGAAGATTTTCTGGATACCGTTCTTTTCAGCGGCGGTCATCTCCGAGAAGTCAACGACGACTTCCTGTTCGGTCCCGTCAAGAATGACGAAATTTTCGAAACCGTCGGCGACCTTCGCCAGGAACTTCTGTCCGACAGTTCCCTTCACCTTGACAACCATATAATTAAAGCCTGCGAAATTGCCTTTCACGTTAGTATACATGCAACTCCATTCAAGCCCGGAAGGTTTGTCAAACTCAACCTTCGCGACGTCGCCAACGTAGGTGATCGTGTAAGTTTCGTCGGCGAAATCCGCCCAAAGGGCGTTGAAATGAAACTCCTCGTCCGTCCCGTTGTATTCGTTGACGTTGGAGGGAATATCGTCGTAACCGGCCTCGATTATAAACCCGGCCGGTTCTTCTTTACTGAAGGTTAAAGCGGTTATTTCGATCTCGCCGATCGAGTTTTCCTTGCCGGGAGCGGCGCAAATGACCACTTTTTCGACATCTTTCAAGTATTCGCTCTCCTTCGCCAAACTCCACTCGTAAGTCCCGCCGACGCCGGTGACATTAAGTCTTACCTCTTTCGCTTCGGCAATGTCCTTACCTTCCAAACGTAATGCCATCGACCCGTTGCCTTTAACGGTGATGACAAGCTTCTGATATTTCGCGAGATTGTGCTTGATGGTCGGACTTTCAATCGTCGCATCGGGTTTGTCGCCCTTGTCGTAGCCGAACGACAACTTTTCCGCCGTATTATCTTCGATGGTGTAAACGGCTTCATCGCCGCTCCAGTCGCCCAAGACATTTAATTCTTTCGGCGTCCGGTCACAGCCGACAACAACGACAAACAACAAAAACATGAACATGAATCCCAAAATAAGTTTGAAACTGCGTTTTGTCATTACTCCTCCTTATTTAAACGTTTCAATATGGGCGATTTTATTATATCACAAGAAAAATCGTTATGCAAGCGTTTTTACAAAATTGTTAAAATTTCTTCGATTATTTATTTTTTACTTAATAACCGGATAACCCGACCGCGAGTTAAGGCAAGCGCGAAGGCTATTAACGATAAAAAAAGGCCTATTCTTTAATAAGCCTTCTTACTTCTCTCGCCTCGTCAAGTATTTCCCGCAACCGGTTTGTTTCCCGGGCGATCAGACGGATTTTTCTAACCATTTTATTAATCGTTTTAATTAACCACGCGAGATAGAATACCGCCGCCAAAAAATACATCGCAATCGTGAGGAAAAGCGCGGATTCTCTCGCGGTCACGCCGCTTGCATTATTTACATACAGAAGATGACAAAAGAAAGCGAGCCCGGCGAAAAAACACATTAACACTAAATATATATAACGGATAGATTTGCTCTCACGCATTTGGCGATATAAAACTCGCCCGGGGCGAATTTGTTCGCGGCCGCTTCTTTCGCTTCCTTTTTAGTGTCGAAGGCGGCGAATAACTCGCCCTTGCCGATAGCGACATATTTCCCTTTGTGTTTATGCGATAAATAATCTTTCCGTTCGATGAAATACTCTTTGTTTAGATTTGCCATATATTCCCTCATAGCCCTTATTATACAGTAAAAATAGATTTTCCAATGGCTTCAGTAAAAAAGGTCGCTTCCAGCCTTTAGTTTAATCACTTCTTTATACAAATAAACGCCGTGTTGCCTTTCGTTTCGATCGTATAATATTCCTTTAACACCGACTTAAAAAACGGCAAAGTATTTTTATTGGCGAACCCGTAGTTTTTCGGCGAGAAGTCGGTCTGCCTTTTCTTTAATATCTCGATTACTTGGGAGAATTGCGCGAAGCCTTTCTCGTCCTTGTTTTCCTCAATCAAATTATTCACAAGCTCGACCAGCTCTTTTATTCTTCGGTTAGGATATTTTTCGGCCTTGGCGTCTTGCTTTTTCTGGGCTTCGTCCTGTTTTTGCGCTTTGTTGTCTTTAATGCGCGTGTCAATATTAATGAAGAAATTGCACTCAATCTTAAACGGTTGAGGCGTCGTCTCAACGCCGGCGCCGATAACGAATTTATCTTCTTTTTTTAACCTGATCGCGAGCGGCGTTAAATCCGAATCGCAAGAGGCCAGGCAAAAACAAGTGATGTAATCTTTGTTTAAAAGATCCATCGCTTCAATCGCGATCCTGATGTCGGTCGCGTTCTTCTTCTTGGTATACGGCATCTGCAATTTCGGGCTGATGCCTAAGGACTGCATTTTCTCGATGAATTTCGAGTGTGTCTTTTGCTCGGGGGGAATGGTGGTGTAAATGTCGGAGAAATAGGCTTCCTTAATAATCACGTCCCCGTAATCATTTAGCTCGTCAAAGAGCAACTTTAAATATTCTTCGTTGTTGAAGTTGTCATAATCGATCAATACCGCGATTTTGTGTTTTGTTTCCATATTTTTGCATTATTTCCTTTCGATTTATGGTTGGGTGGCTGGCTATAATTCAATTTCCGAACCGGCCGAAACGACGAGTTTGTTCTCAGCGGAAAAAGTATCCGCCATCGTCGCGTCAAAGAGCGCTCTCGGTTTCATGTGAATCGGGATCGTCCGGCGGGCCTTGATAATCCGCGCGCATTCCGCGGCTTCTTCCGGACCCATGTTGTATACGCCGTCAATCGGCAAAAGCGCGTAATCGAGAGCAAGTTCCGGGAAACCGGCCATCGCGGCGGTTTTTGACGTGTCGCCAGCCGCGTATAGTTTCAGACCGTCAAAAGCGATGATATAACCCACGCACTCGCTTTCGTTATGGTTTTTATTGTAGGCGGGAACGGCCTTGATTTCCACGCCCTTGAAATTAAAAGTTTGATATTCCCCGTCCTTTAAGGCGTCAAAGTTTTGGATAACGACGCACTCCTTCTTTTTCGCGACCAAATCCACCCGGTTATGGTCGCCATGCTGGTGCGTCACCAGGATAATATCGGCGGGCAGGTCATAGCCATTCCCGGCAAACGGGTCGACGTAAATCACGACATCCCCGTCGGTCACGATCCGGAAACTGCCGTGACCCTGAAACAATAATCTTGCCATTTTTTTGCCTCCCTACTTTTTTTATTTCTTTCATATCGCGCGCTAATCGACGCGGTCTTCCTTTCAGCTTTTGACCGTCTTCCCACAACGCGCGCATTGCTCGTCATACCGGGGAAACTTCGTCCCGCAGCCATCGCAACGCCGGCGTTCTTTTCGTTCATTTTCATTTGTGTGATTACAAAAGATAATCGAACGGTGGATGTAATTATTGTCTATAAAACTATCGAGCGTCCGGCAGGGGTATTCGGGGCATAGGAAGCAATACACAATCTCTTTCTCTTTCGTGAAAGCCTTGACTTGCGTTCCCGGCAATACGCGAATATAATATCGTTTTTACAACCGTGGCGGCGTAAATTCTCCGGTTTTAGTTTTCTCGCTTCCGCGATTTCCGCCAATAGAACCCGCAATAAGAATCATACCGTATACCTAACGCTTCCGTCTTTATGATTCCGAGCAAACGAAGATGCGTCGTGGGTTTCCAGCGCTTTTAATTTTCCTCTTCTCTGATTAAATATTAACATTATTATCCCTTTTATGCAACACTATTTTTCGTTGATAGTATCGATTCACACATATATAAATAAGAATGTTGCTAAAACAACCAGCGCCTTAATCTACCTTCAATATTTAAAAAGCGCTCTTAAATTAATATTACGCGTAAAGAGGAGTTTTTGCGAAATAGTACGACCCCCTTTAGATAAGGAGGTCGGTATTTTTTTTATTCGAACCTGAAGCCCGCCAATAATTTGGCCGGGATTTACTGGTTTTAGTAATATTTTTTTTGGTTATAATTAATCCTAATCCCCGCGTTATGAAAAACTTTTTATGGACTTCAGTTTCTAATTAATGTTTCTAAAATCACTTATGATTCTCATATCGATTTTTGGAATTTTTACTCTTTTTATCAATTATCTAATCAGAATTTTTGCGATAGTCAATGGAGAAAATTGATAAATTAATTGTCGGTTATCCGCAAAACGCAATTTTACCGGAAACGTAGAAAAGAAAAAGCATTTCGCATAAGGCAATTAATCTTGTGCGAAATGCCCATATTCATTTATGTCGGAAGTCTATCGATAGATTTCTTCGACTAAAGCGTCAACCTTCCCGTTGATAACGAGAATCGCCTCGATTTCCGCCGACGACTTCAACAAATAATCATCAACGGGGGAGATTACTGTTTGCTCGCCGTCATTTAAGTCTACCTGATATCTTATCGACAGCGACTTTATGACCGAACCGTAAGTGGTTTTCGCGAATGTCGCCTGGCCGTTAAGAGCCAGCGATTCGCGGCCGTTAAGGGTGATATAAGCGCGGTTTAAACGACTCGCGTAATCCGGATCATCGTAATGCAAAATAATGTGGAAAAAAGGCTCGTATTCGTATATCTCGAAAGCGATGATAACGGGCGGGCGTTTTAAGGTTTTTATCCGGCCGTCAACAAGCAAATCGCGTAGTATGCCGGCGCTGTCGCGATATTTGAAGGCATAGTAATACTCGGTGTCGCGGTTAAGACCCGAGAAAACCGCTTCTTCCGCCCCGACCTCCCTTAGCTCGCCGTTAAAGTCAATATATAACTTTTGGATATCGTGGTTATTCGCCGCGATCAGCTCCGCGGACACGGTTATCGCGTCCTCGGCCTGGCTGAATTCCATCCTTATCTCCGGCATCCTGACGGCGATTAATAGACAGTTGGCGTCGGAACGTTCCCTGCCGTCCGATGGCGAGTTGACAACGACTAACTCGCCGTCTTTGCGGATGATCATCGTCGAGGAGCCGCCGCCGTCAAGGTTATAAGCTTCGGCGCAGCCGTATTTTTTCATGATTGCCGCCATTTCGTCGCCGAAGACGCCTTCCTTCCCGCTCGCCGCCTGGCGACCGTCAATTACCGCCATCACAATCGAGCCGTCCGGGCGGACGCCGACCGCCGTTCGGGGATGACGGGCGGCCAAAACGCTCACCCCGCTATCGCGAAACTCGCTTCCCTCGAGAAACTTTCCCTGATAACCTGTTGCGTTATCGACCCGGGCGAGTTCGCCCGCAAATTCAAACTGCGCGCGCACCTTGACGCCGACGTCAAGCAGGGCGGCGACCTCTTGGTTTTTCGTCGCAATCGCGAATTGCCCTTTTTCCAGGGTGAAAGGATTCCTGGCGGTGATGCGACCTTTGCCGTAGAAATCATTGGCGTTGTTGGGAAGCGCGAGCTCCGCGTCTTCAATGAAAAAGCCCTCGGCGCCGTCAAGCGCGACTTCCATAGGCAGGTATTTTTGCGTTTGGTCGTCGTAGTAGCCGAAAAAGACCGCCGTTTCGCCGGCGCCGGGCGCCGCGTTAATTTTTTCGATATCAAACTCGGCAATGATTTCATCGTCATCGTCATAAACCGCGAGAATCATATTCGGGGTTCTGACGTTTTTCCCGCCGGCAATCAAGGTGTTGGTCGAACCGTCGTTCGTAAACCCCAAGACGTTGGTTCGGACCGACGTTTTATAAAACTCGCCCATCGTCACGACCGGGTTATGGGTTTGGTAAGGCAGGCCGTTAAGGATTCCGTTAATATCGAAAAAGTCGGCGTTGACGGCTGCGATCACCTTCCAGTCGGGGTTCTCCTCCTCGAACTGCTCCGCGAGTTTTCTTACCGAAGTAAGCGTCCACTTATGATTGCGGAGATTGGCGTAACTGATTATTTTCGCCGGGGTCGCGGCCGGCACTTCCAAAACATTGACTTGCTGTAAGTACTCGGCGTTATTACGGATCGTCGTCGAATGATCGGTGAAATGTTTAATCAAATATCCCAAATCATTCTCGGCGACGCGTTCCCTAATATAGTAGCCCGCTCCGCCGGTAGTCGTGACGTCTTCCCCCGCGCCGCGAATCACGGGCGACAGCGGAAGCGCGACCGCCGCGAAGGCCAAAAGCAATAACCAAATAAATCTTAACGTTCGTTTCATAATTCTAGTCCCGCTCCTTTATATTCAAAACACCTTCTTACTTAAAAACCGCGTCGACATAATCGTTTATATAATAGGGAATATACTGAATCTTCGCCCAGAAATCGCGGTAATGCTCGAACTCGGGCCAATCCTTTTCCACATATATGTTTTGACCGTCGTTTAAATTATAAAAATACTTGATGGCAAGATAGTCGATGCGGTAGCCGACGGCGCTTTTTTTGACTTTCATCGCGCCGTTCGTAAAACTCGCGTGTTTATCGTTGATATATAAATAGCAACTGTCAATCGTCGAGGCCTTATCGGGGTCGTCATAGGTAACGGTAATGGCGAAGTACTCGCTGTCCTCGACGATTTCCAACTTAATCAGCTCGGGCATCCGCTTCAGCGTTTTCTGTCTCCCGGCGAAGATAATCCGGTTGAGATTGCCGCCTCCGTCCCGGTAAAAGAGACGATAAGCGTATTCGGTATCGCGAGCGAGCCCGGCGAAGGTAACTACCCCGTCCTTAACTTCCTTCAATTCGCCGTTGAGTTCCACATACAAAGTTTCGATATCGTGGCCGCTGTCGTTTATGAGTTCGACGGAGAAAGTGAGCGCGTCCTCGCTCAAATCCGCGGCCTGGACATCTATTTCCGGGTCGCGGGCAACGACAAGCAAACAGTTGCTGTCGGTCCGTTCCCGGCCGTCCGAGGGCGTGTTCATAACCTCGAGAACGCCTTCCCTGCGGATAATCATCGTCGACGAGCCGCCGCCGTCAAGATTATATGCCTCGACGCAGCCGTAACTGTGCATAATCGCGGCAAGCTCGGTATGATCGGCCCCGTACATCCCGTTGCCGGAGTTTCGGCCGTCGATAACCATCATCACAATTTCGCCGTCGGCTTTCCGGCCGATTACCGTCCGCGGGGCGCGGTTCGCCATCCCGGCGGCCATGTTCGCCGCGCCGTTACTGATTATCGTGGCTCCGCAGCCGGTAATATCCTTCGCGTCCGCGTAAGCGCCGATAAGTTCAAACTGGCAGCGGATCCTAACCCCCACGTCCAACGCTTCTTTTATTTCTTCGTCATCGGTCACGATTGCGAACTGGCCGGCGCCGAGTTCTTGGGGAACGCGCGAGGTTATCACGCCCCGCCCGTAAAAATCGTTGGCGTTATTGGGAAGGGCCAGTTCGGCGTCTTCAACGACATAATAGGAAAGGTGCGACTCGATATAAGGGCTCGCGGGAATAAGATTATGATCGGAATCGTAAAGCGCGAAGTAAATCGCCGTTTCGCCGGTCCCGGGAGCGTCGTTGATTTTATCAATATCAAACTCGGAGATTATCTCCCCGTCGTCATTATAGACGGCAAGCTTCATATATTGCGTTCTTTCGACTTTCTCGTTGCCGATCAACGAGTCAACCCGGCCGTCGTTGGTAAACCCAACCTGCCTGCCGGTTGTGGTTTTATAATACTCGCCGAAGGACGCGTGAGTGCCGTTCGTCTGGTACGGCAAATTCCCTGCGCCGCCGATATCAAAAAAGTCGCCGTTAATCGCCGCGATGACCTTCCAGCCGGGATGCTTGCTTTCGTAATCGGCGATTAGTCCCCGCACGGTCGTAAGCGTCCACCGGTGCCCGTTCAAGTTAGCCCAGGACGTTATTCTTACGCCCTCCGATGACGGGACCTCAAGGATGTTCACTATTTGATCGTAGTACTTTCCGGGCACTACCAAATCGGCCCGCCCGCCCAAACCGTCGGCGTCATAGCCGGAAAGAGAAGTTGAGGTAAAACCGTCGATTTTCGTGTGCTTTACCCCGTAGGGAAGCTCGTTTTCCTCAATGATTTCCTCCACCAAAAAACGGGCGCCGGCGAATTCCGTGGCGCCGTCTTCCGCGTAAACTGTAAGCAAACCAAAAAAAACGGTTAAAATCGCGAGAATAACCAGGTTAAACCTTCTCATCTCAATCTCTCCTCTGTGATAAAAATCAAGAATGATTCCTATTTTATTATAACACATTTGGCAGTTTTTTTGAACCCGAAAAAATAAATTATCCTCCCTTCAATGGCAATCCCCGCGCCGGTTCAAACTCTTTATTTCCAAATAAAAAACATTTCCCATGGCTGGAAATGTTTTTCCAATGAATAAGATGCGCTTGATGTTTATGAAAAAAATTTACCACATATCTGAATCCGAAAAGTAATTTGTTTCGGCCGCATTCGTTTTAATATCTTCCTTCCCTCTTTTGTTCTAAAAAAAGGGCATACCGATTCTTCGCCTCGTCCAACTCGCCTTTGATAATTAAATCAAAGGCAAGCCAGAAGAGTTTTGCCGGAAGATAATTGGCGTCCGTAATTTTCCTTATATATTTATAAAATAAATCATCGTCATTAACGGCAAATCCCGCCGCGGCGAGCATCAAAATCACTTCTTCGGATTCGCGCCTAGGGAAAAACCTGAGATATCTTTTGCATTTTTTTTATCGTATTCCGCGTTATTGTAGGCTTTTGCGATGCTATCATAATAATAAGCGGAAAAAGCCGCGCCGCAAAGCAAAACGAATACGACGGCGGAAAAGATTAAAAAACGATGTCCCAAAGATAAGTCGCGTCAAGATAATAATTCATTGCTAAAATCACCGCCGAAAACATTAATTAATCATAACTAAAATTCTAAAACTAATCTTCCGACTCGTAATCTCCTTCTTCTATCTGTCTCTTTATGTCATAAACGAGCCGGATGATTTCCAAACGATTAAGATAACCGCCGATCGGAATTATTACATGATTCCCGTCTTTTAAATTAATAATGATCGCTCTTCCTTTTCTGATTAGCTCCAACCCGGCGATATCTTTAATCGGTATTGTTTTAATTGTAAAACTTGAGCGATGCCGCTTGTCTTTGGACCAAAGTCCGTGCCCGATTATTAAACTCTCTTTCTTCGCTTCAATATAAAACGTTAAAGTCACGATGGTCGAGACTAATAGTAATCCCGCGACGCTTAGCATCGCTATCTTCTTCCATCCTTTCAACAGAAGAAAACCTATTAAAGCGAATAAGACAACAAAGAAAAACATTATTATCCAGAGTTTTACCGGCCTGTATTTCTTATTTCTCATTGAGAACAACCCCTTTGCTTTAAATTTTTATGCCGGGTAATTTTCCGGCGCGCTAATTATTTCCCCTTTTTTCTCTCCCGGGATTAGGGCGCGAACCACCACCCCCGCAAGCGCCAATGCCGAGGCGACTATGTTGACAAAAAGG
>DGED01000007.1:10529-11531 GCA_002385755.1 Caryophanales bacterium UBA3935
TTTCGCGACAATAATAAACAAACACAGGAAAAAAACCGCTCCGATCAAGGCTATGTTCAAATAGCGAAAATACGGGATTTCGCTTTTTGAAATAGAATCACCGATCTTGAAAGAAGCAAAGTTCTTCTATTAGGCGCGACGGTAAAAGCGAAATTAATGATAACCACAAAAACCACGACTAAACAAATGGCGGACATTATTTCCACAACGGGCGCCGGCGCCGCTTGCGTTAAATGGGCTTCGTGCCAAACCGCCCGCGCGATATGTTGATAAATTACCAAATAAGGAAAGATAAATAAAATGCCGAACGAAACCAAAAAAACTACCGATAGCTTTTTCTTCCCGTGATGTCTTTTGGAATCGATTCAAAATCCATACAAAAACCACCTTGCGCATATTTCCCCAACGCTCCCGCAAAACGCCTCCTACTCGAACCTTATCCTTTGATGGCGGGGTTTGGTATTGTTTAAGTACATTGTATCATACCGTGATTGTTTTTTCCATATTTTTCTTTTAAATTTATAAAAAAGCGAAGTCTGATTAGAATCGAATTCGCTTTATATTTCGGGTTGTTTTCCCGTCGGATAAATCTATTTCCGTTTCAATATCTCTCGTTTTTACAATAACCCGCTTATAACCGCCGGGATAATCATTGCGGGGGGCGATTTCCAAGGAACCGTCCCGATAAACGATATCGTATATCTGGCAACCCCCGTCGCGGTAAGCAAAGCTTACCCCGTCGTCATAATAATGCGTATACTCGGCCTCATCGCCATAAATCTCGACTATGAGCGTATCCCGTCTTCCGGGGTCTATATACTCCATGTCGGGATATCCCACCAATATGACGCCCTTCTTAACAAACATCGCAAGCTCGGCTAGCGGGCAATCGACGATATGATAGCCGCCTTGGTATTCTTTTCCCGTCCGGAAGTCATACCACGCTCCCTTTGGGAGATAGACCATTCTTTTCGTTCTCCCGGGCTCGACCACCGGCGCGAC
>DGED01000077.1 GCA_002385755.1 Caryophanales bacterium UBA3935
GATTTATACTCCTCTCCAGAAGAAAATTTGCCTGTTTTCTTCTTCACATGGTCGAGTATAAATCATTTTTGCTTTTTATTCAACAAAAGTCTCAAATGTATTGTAACATAACATTTTTAAAATATTTTACATTTATAACCATAAGAATATTTCTTGAAACAATAAAAAAAAGCCCCGCGAAGGGGCCTGGCTCAAACCCAGCCGAGACTAGGGTTTGCGCAGTTTATCTTTAACCGTATCAACCATGTCGAGCCGTTCCCACGGCAAGTCCAAGTCGCTTCTCCCAAAGTGACCGTAAGCGGCAACCTGACGGTAAAGCGGCCGGCATAAGTCAAAATAATCGATTATGGCTTTGGGCGCGAGGGGAAACGTTTCCCTGATTAAGGCGATCAATTCCTCGTCGCGATAAGCCGAAGTCCCGTAAGTTTCGATATGAACCGCGACCGGCTCGCTGTAGCCGATAACATAGCTTAAGCCGACTTCCAATCTCTCGGCCGCGCCGGCCGATACCATGTTTTTCGCGATATATCTCGCCATATAAGCGGCGCTCCGGTCGACTTTGGTCGGGTCTTTCCCGCTGAACGCGCCGCCGCCGTGACGGGCGAAACCGCCGTAGGTGTCGACGATAATTTTCCGTCCCGTAAGGCCGCTGTCCGCCTTCGGGCCGCCGATGACGAACCGGCCGGTCGGGTTGACGAATATTTTCGTGTCCTTATCGATAAATCCCGGGGGAATAACCGGCGCGATGACCTCATTCTCGATAAATTCCCGGAGTTCCTCCGCGGTAACCGACTCGTGGTGTTGCGTGGAGACGACGACGCTGTCGACCCGAACGGGGCGGTCGCCGCGATATTCGACGGTGACCTGGGCTTTGCCGTCGGGACGCAAGTAATCCTCGTTTTTTTCTCTCCGGGCTTCCGCGAGTCTTTTGGTCAGCCGGTGCGCGAGCACGATCGGCATCGGCATGTATTCATCCGTTTCCCGGCAAGCGTAGCCAAACATCGTGCCCTGATCGCCGGCGCCGGAGCCGTCCTGAACGCCGAGGGCGATATCGGGCGACTGCTCGTCCAAACAAACCAAAACGGCCAGGTTCTCGGCGTCGAAACCGAATTTGCCGCGGTTATAACCGATATCATTCACCGTTTTCCTGACGATGTCCTGAATGTCGACGTAAGTTGTCGTCGTGACTTCCCCCATGACCATGACCAGGCCGGTGGTAGCCGCGACTTCGCAGGCAACCCGGGCGTTTTTATCATCCGCCAAGATCGCGTCCAAAATCGCGTCGGCGATTTGATCGCAAACCTTGTCGGGATGGCCCTCGGTTACCGATTCTGCCGTATATAATTTCCGCAATTCATTCACCTCGTAATATCTATTCAAATAATTATAAACCGGAAACGGGAAGCTGCGCAATTTTCACGGAAGGCGTTCCGATGTTATTATGGAACAATTTGAAATCGTCGCCGATTTCGTCTACCGCGTTCATCATTTTTAAAAGATTCCCGGAAACGACGATCAACGTCACGGGACGGACGACCGCGCCGTTTTCAATCAGGAAGCCGGACGCCTGGGCGCTGAAATCGCCGTTAATCGGGTTGACCCCGGAATGCAGGCCGGCCAAATCGGTAATTAAAAGCCCTTCCTTAACGCCCTTAATCATTTCATCCTTGCTTTTCTTCGGCTCGTCGGTCGTCAGGCAGAAATTAGTGATATGAACGCCGATTTCCGATCCGTATTTAAAACCGTTGCCGGTGGATTTCGTTTTGAAATATTTCGCCGTTTTTAAATTGTGAAGGAAGGTCGTAAAAACGCCTTTATCCACGACTTTTTTCGTGTATGACGCGACGCCCTCGTCGTCAAAGGGATGGTAGTTGATCGCGTCCTTATAAAGCGGGTCGTCGATCAAGGTAATTTTTTCGCTGAATATTTTCTCGCCTTCCTTCCCGAGCAGGGGCGTAATCTTCTTCACCGCCGCCTCGCCGGAAAAAACAGCGTAAAACGCCGAAAGCAAATCGCTCATCGCCTCGTTTTCAAATATCACCGGGTAAGATTTCGAGGGCACCGGTTTCGCGTTCAACTTGGCGATTACTTTTTTTCCAATTTCTTTCGCAATTTCGTCGGGATCAAATTCGCGATAGTCAAGCTTCAGGGCGATCGTGAACGCCGATTGCGTCTGCTCCCCTTCTTTCGCGACCGCCTGCGCCACAACAAAAGCGAAGCTGTTTTGTTTCTTTAGCCTCAACCCCGACGAATTAACGATCTCAACGGCGTCGTTGGTCTCGTTATACCGGCAATGGGGAACATAAATAATTCGCGGGTCGTACGCCTTGATTTTTTCTTCCAAGCCCTTAAGCAGAGCTATTTTTTCGCTTACGGCGATTTGCTTGAATATCGGGTTCGGGACGCGGCCCTCGGGATACGACGGGCTGCCTTCGAATATCGCGAACTCCTCGTCGGTCGTAAGCGCTCCGGCGTTTTCCTTTAAGCGCTCGACAATATAATCGGGGTCCTCGGCGGCGTACTCGGTCGTATAAACCGCCATTTTCCCTTTATATATGCCCCGGATCGTAAAACTTTGGCTGTCGGTGATATTGTTTTGATCAACTTCGCCGCCAAACACGGTGATCTGCATGCCTAATTTTTTGGAAACGTATATTTCGAGCGCTTCGAAACCCGCTTCGCGCGCTTTGTTCATTAATAATTCATAGTTCACGCTTTTTCACCTCTTCCTCCGACGGTGAGATTTTTAACCCGGATCGTCGGTTGTCCGACGCTGGTCGGGATCGAGCCCGAAAGCGAGCCGCACATCCCGTAACCGAAATCCAGGTTGTCGGCGATCATATCGATATTCGCCAGTATTTCCGCGCCGCTTCCGACCAGGGTCGCTCCCCGGACCGGTTTGGTGATTTTCCCGTTTTCGATTAAATATCCTTCGTTAACGGCGAAGTTAAACTCGCCGGTGGCGGGGTTAACGCTGCCGCCGCCCATTTTTTTTGCGAAAAGGCCGTATTCCGTATTGGCGATAATCTCCTCAAAAGTGCTCTTTCCAGGGGCGAAGAAAGTATTGGTCATCCGCGATGTCGGCGAGTATTTGTACGATTGCCGGCGACTGCTCCCGGTAACCGGATGGTTCATTTTCCGGCTGTTTCGGAAGTCGACGAGATAACTCTTTAAAATTCCGTTTTCAATTAAAACATTGCGTTTCGTGGGCTCGCCTTCGTCGTCGACGTTCAACGAACCCCAGGCGTTGGCAATCGTCCCGTCATCGATGGCGGTGACGATATCGCTCGCGATCTTCTGCCCGAGTTTCCCGCAGAAGACCGAGGTTCCTTTGGCGACCGAAGTCGCTTCCAGGGAGTGGACGCAGGCCTCGTGCAGGAGGACGCCGCCGAACGCGTTATGAACGACGACGGTCATCACGCCGCCAACCATCTCGTCCGCGTGAAGCATCGTTAGCGCCTGGTCCGCGACCCCCTTCGCAAACGCCGGAATATCGAAGTCGTCAAGCAATTCGTAGCCGGCGTGACCGCCCTTGCTGTCAAAGCCTGTCTGCGTGGCTTTCCCGTCGCTTGCGACGACCGATGTTTGCAATAAAACGTGATAACGCTCGTCCTCGCAAAAACGCCCTTCGGAATTGGCGATCAAAACTTTCTGCGAATCGTCGCGCAAAGCGGCGATTATTTGGACGATTTCCGGCGAGTAATCCTTCACGGCTTCATACGCCTTATACAAATACGCGACCTTTTCCGCTGTCGAAAGGTCGGCCGGTTTCTTTGCGATCTTATGCCGGCTGTCGATTGGGGTCTCGGCGAAAGGTTTCGCGCTTGCCACGCGCGCGTCGGTATAAGCTTCCGCCAGTTTGCCGGCGAGCGCGAGCAGGCTTTCTCGGCTCAAGTCGTTCGTGTACCCGGAGACCTCGAGAGCGCCTTTCAGGACGCGCAGGGAAGCCCCGAATAAATGGTTGCCGTTCGCCTTGGTAATTTTGCCGGCGGCGAGCTCGTAATTGTTATAATACGACGTCTCGACAAACAACTCGGCAAAATCACCGCCAGATTTTAATGCCGCGTCCAGCACTTCGCGGCATAGTTCTTTGCTTACCACTAGTATCACTTCCTTTTTCATAATTATACTAAAAGTGTAAAAAAATAGCAAGGTATAATTTTTTATTATTTTGACGGAAAAGGCAATAATAATAATCGAGGTTATAATATGAACAATAAATCGATTTGGGACGCGGATCTTTATCCGGCGTCTTTTCCCCCTCTGAAAGAAAACATTAAAACCGACGTCTTGATCATCGGCGCCGGCATAAGCGGCTTATCCTGCGCCTACGAGCTTCTCGATTCGGCCGAATCGATCGCGATTGTTGAACAAAACGCCGTCTACCAAGGCACGACCCTGCGCACGACCGCAAAAATCACTTACCAGCACGGCTATATCTATCACGATTTAAACAAAAAACACGGCCGCGATAAAGCGAGGCTTTATTATGAATTTAACCGCGGCGGGATTGAGAGGATTGCGGAAATCGTAAGTAGCGAGAATATCGACTGTGATTTCAAAGTCGTAAAAGGTTATCTTTTCGCATTGACGGAAAATGAAAGAATTAATATCGAGAAAGAAGCGGTCGCTTACGAAAAAATCGGCGTCGCCTACCGGCTAAAACCCGTTAACGAGCGCCTCTGCCCCTACGACGCCTTGGAAGTCAAAGATCAAGCCAACTTCAACATCACCAAATACTTAAGGGAAATTGTAAATATTCTGACGGCGAGGGGTGTGGCTATCTATGAAAACACGCGAATCATTGACGTGTTCGGGGATGCGCAAACCGTCGCCGTCACCTCCGGTAATAAACGGATTTTAGCGAATAAAATCATCGTTTGTAATCATTATCCCGTGTATAAAAAATTCAACTTCTTCTTCACGAAAATGATTCCCTATTATTCCTACTCCGTCATCGCCGCAGAGGGCGATGCCGGAATCGAGGACGCGAATTACATAAACACAACGTCCCCCACAATCGCCCTCCGATACGTTACCCACGAAGGCAAGAGAAAACTCAACATCAGCGGCGCGAGTCACGAGGCTTATCAGTTCAAACAACCGTTAAGCGAAATTAACCGATTGAAAAAGTTCGGGAAAGATAAATTCGGGATTCCCGATTATCAATACGGCTGGTTCGCCCAGGATTACGCGACAACCGACCTCTTCCCCCTGATCGGAAAAATCAAGGACAATATTTACGTCGCGACTTCCTTCAATAAATGGGGAATGGCGGCCGCGGCCGCGGGCGCGATGATGATTAAGAATTTAATCGCGAAAAACGATAGCGTTTATGCCGCGCTCTTCAACCCGACGCGGGCGGCGATCAACTGCAAGTTTTTAGGTTACAATTTAAAAGTGGTGGGGACGCTGCTTAAGACCCGGCGCATACCTAATAGAAAAGTCATCAAACTTAAGCCCGACAGCGCCGTGATCCTCAAGAAAAAAGGCAAAAGAATCGGCATCTACAAAGACCCTGAACACAAGCTTTACATAGTCGACATAACATGCCCGCATATGCGGTGCGGGCTTAGGTTTAATAATCTTGCGAAAACATACGATTGCAAGTGTCACGGCTCGCGTTTCACGTACGAGGGAAAACTAATCGACGGGCCGGCGCTAAAAGACCTGCAAAGAATACCCGTAACCAAGTTGCACGAATACCTGGAATAGAAAACACCATCATTGCGATGGTGTTTTTACGAATAAGCAAATTTATCGCCTCTATTGTTATTTCAGCCATTCAAGGGCTTCTCCCAAGCGTCGGAGAGATTCCTCCCGGCCGAGGATATCGGCAATCTCAACAAAGCCGCCGGGCGTCACGGCATGCGCGGTCAGAGCGAGACGCAAGACCGAATAGACGGCGCCGGTTTTCCATTCCCCGGCCGCCGCGATCGCCGCGATTGCTTCGTGCAGTTTTTTCTCGTTCCACGGCGTCGCATCTTCCAAGAGAGAAAGACTTTTCTCGATTATCGCCTTCGCGATTTCGGGATTGACCTTAAACTTTTTATTATTATAAGCTTCTTTGGGGATTTCCTTGAAATCAACGATAAACTCGACCTTTTCCGGGATCTCGCTAAAAATGTCGATCCGGGATTGTAAGAGGACGGCGAACTTGCGGTAGTCGTAGAGGCCTTTGATTTTCGACTTCTCAAAGAACGGCGTCGCGTGTTCCATAAACTTGTCGAAAGCAAGCTCGCGGACATACTCGCCGTTCAGCCATTTCATCTTGTTCTCGTCGAAGATGCCTCCCGATTTTTGCAGGCCTTCGACCGAAAAATGCTCGGTGAGTTCCTCGAGCGTGAACTTCTCGCGCTCGCCCTTGGGGCTCCAGCCCAAAAGAGCGATATAGTTGATGATAGCCTCGCTCAAATATCCTTTCGCGATAAAATCACCGAAGTAAGCGTCGCCGTGGCGCTTGCTTAATTTCCGGTTCTCATCGCGCATAATCGGGCTTAAATGGATGTATTTGGGAATCTCCCAACCGAAAGCTTTATAAAGCAAGTTGTATTTCGGCGTGCTGCTTAAAAATTCGGTGCCGCGGATCACGTGGGTAATCGCCATTAAGTGGTCGTCAACGACGTTTGCGAAATTATAGGTCGGATAACCGTCGGATTTAATAAGGATCTGGTCTTCGAGTTCGCGGTTATCCACCGCGATTGTCCCGAACACCAAATCGGTAAACTCGCATACCCCTTCCGTCGGCATGTTTTGCCGGATTACGTAGGGCGCGCCGCTTTTCAGTTTTTGCTCGACTTCCGTTTTCGAAAGACTCAGGCAGCGCTTGTCATAGCGGGCGACGCCGTTTTCGTCGCGAAGCTTCTCAAGCCGCTCCTTATCGCAAAAACAATAGTAAGCGTGACCCGAGTTAACTAGTTTCTCAGCGTGTTCGCGGTAAAGACCGAGCCTTTCGCTTTGGACATACGGCGCGCAAGGCCCGCCTTCGTTCGGGCCCTCGTCGGCCTTAATGCCGACGGCGGCGAGCGTCTCGTATATCACTTTAACGGCGTCGGGAACATATCTTCCCATGTCCGTGTCTTCTATTCTTAAAATAAAATCTCCGTTATGTTTCTTCGCAAATAAATAAGCGTAAAGAGCCGTGCGCAAATTCCCGAGATGCATGTACCCGGTCGGGCTCGGCGCGAATCGCGTTCTAACTTTATTCATAACCATCCTTCTTACGATGCCGATACTTTTTTAACCTTTCTAATTAGTTTTGAGAAGAGCGATCCCCGGTCCTGAAGCAATTCGTCCGTCTTTCCGTATTCGACGACTTGGTCGTTTTCGAGGATCAAGATCTTATCGCACTTGGCGATGTAATATATTTTTTCCGTCATAATCACGACGAGTTTGTTTTTCAGTTTGAAGATTTCGCTCATGATCGCGTTCTCGTCCCGCGTTTTAAGCGCCGAGGTGGCCTCGTTGAAAACGAAGATTTTCGAGTCTTTATAGAAGGCGTTAGCCAAGGTTATTCTTTGCATAAGCTCTTCGGAAAAATCATCGATCAGCGATTGATCCTTGTTTTCGAATTTGGCGACGATCTCCTTGAGGCCGCTTTTATGCAAGGCGTCGTTATATTTATACTCGTCAAACGGCAAGGGATAAGTGATATTGTGAATTATCGTGCCGCTGAAGAGATTGTCGTCCTGGGGGACGGCCGTGATCAAGTCGCGAAGATACAGGGTGTTAATCTTGTTGATATCGCAATTATTGATTGATATCAGCCCGTCGCGCGGCCGGAGCATTTTCGTAAACAAATCAAAGATTAAATTATGCCCGGACCCCTCAATACTGAAGATCCCCAGTTTTTCGCCCCGTTTCAGGTCAAAATTTACGTTTTCAATCCGGTCCTCGCCGCTGTAATAAGTGACGTTTTCAAACCTGAGAGTATGAATCTCCTCGAGGTTCGTGATCGGTTCGGCCTTGATCTCGCTCCGCAAAGCCAAGATTTTATTGATCGCCTCGAGTTCGTTTTTAATATTGCTCGGGCTGATCCTTACCGATAATATTTTCTTGAAATTGGTGTAAACGTAGGGGATAAGGATTACGAAAGCGACGATCGTTCCCGCGCTGGAGACGTCTTCTAAAGCTAGGTAGCCTCCGAGGCCCAAAACGATCGATAACGCGAGACCGATAAACAAGTCGTAAAACTTGAAGTTTATCATTTCCGAGAAAGTCCCGATATTGCGATAATGTTTGAAGAATTTCTCGCTTTTCCGCTCGAACTCGACTTCCTCGCGGACAATCCCGTTTTTCAGTTTAATGCTCCTGATTTTTTCGAAGTTCTCGCGAATCATCCGACAACGTTCATCCTGCGCGCCCTTGGCCTTGTCGCGCGCTTTCCCGATGTATTTGTCCGTCGTTTTGACGATCATATATACCAAGGGCAGGGTGACGAAAGTCAATAGTCCGAGCGTGGCGTCCAGGACAAGCATCGAGACAAAAACGGTAAGCAGGAAGATCGCGGACTGGATGAAAGAAAGCCAGTTGTTGCCGATATATTTATTCCCAATCGCGTCGCAGTCAACCTCGATGCGCTTAACAATCTCCTCGGTGTCGATTTTATTTAACTCGCTGATTTCCGCGCGGATCGCCGCGGAATAGATCGCCTTGGCGAGGGCGTCGCTTATTTCCGTCCCGATTACGAGCGAGCGGTTTTTAATATAGATGTCGATCACGAAGGAAAGAATAATCGCGACAACAAACATGCTCGTCCAGAACAAAAGCTGGCTGGATTCCGGCAAAACCACGTCAATTATGTTCCGGATAATCAAGGCGGAAAATACTTTCGCGAGCACGCCGAGAATAATGGCGAGAAATAGCATAATCGCCGTTTGTATTTTTTTACCCAAAACCTTTGTAATGATGTTTTTCGACTGCATCTTCTTTCTCCATTATCGGGTATGTGTATATGATACACCAAAAGGCGTTATTTGTCAAAAGGAATGATGAAATATTGCCTTAAATGGCGATTGCCGCGAAATATTCCCTAAACGATTGTTATCCTCGCAAAATCATGTTATAATGAACGCGAGGTTATGCTTATGTATTACTTATGTTTTGATGTCGGCGGCACAATCACGAAATGCGCCGTCGTCACACCAAATTACGAGATTGTCGCGAAGTCATCTTTTCCTACCGAAATCAGCCGCGGCGGAAACGATTTGCTTGCGCGGATGATTAAAAAAATTAAAGAAACGGAAAAATATTACCCGCTTTCCGGGGTCGCCGTTTCGAGCCCCGGAATTGTCGATTGCGAGACCGGGACCGTTGTCTTCGCGAACGAGCGGGGGAAAGAGTTTCGGGGCGTGAACTACCGGAAGGCGATTCGGGAAGAAGCGGGTCTTAACTGTTGGGCGGATAACGACGCCAATTGTTTCGCCTGGGCGGAGACCCTGCATAATGATTGCGACTTTTTGGTCGTGACCGTCGGCACCGGAATCGGCGGCGCGATCGTTTTTGACGGCGAGGTCTACCGCGGCGCGAACAACAGCGCCGGCGCCTTCGGCCAGATGCGGATAACCGACGCCGCCAAATGGGAAGAAGTCGCCTCGACAAAAAGCCTTGTCGATGAAGCAAGGAAATACTACCCGGGGATAACGGACGGCGAAGATATTTTTGCCCGTTACGACCGGAAAGAGGAAAAAGCGATTATGGTCGTTGAGAGATTCTACCGTTATCTCGCGACCGGCCTCGTCAACCTCGCCTATATTTTCAACCCGCGAAAGATCCTGATCGGCGGAGGCGTAACCAACCGCGCGGCTTTTCAAGGCGAGCTTCTCGCGGCGGTTAGAAAAATCGCCCATCCCGACTATTTCGGAAAAACCGCGATCGAGATATCCCGGTATAGAAACGACGGCGGCGCCGTCGGCGCTTTGGTTCATTATTTAAAAAGGGAAAAGAAAATAAAAAAATCCTTGTAATTTCCATATCCTTAAGTTATAATATAAAAAAATTCAATCGTATATATTCGATAATAAGGTTCGAACGTCTCTACCCCGGCGCCGTAAACGTCGGGACTACGATTGACACAAAGTTTTTTTATTATTTTGTGTTATCCGCGAAAGAGAGAGGCAGCGCTCTCTTTTTTTTAAAATACGGCGAATGAGGTCAGCTATGAAAAATATAAATCAATTTATCGAAGAGCAAATCGACGCCATCAGGAAAACCGTCGGCCGCGGGAAAGTATTGTGCGCCTTAAGCGGCGGCGTCGATTCCGCCGTTACCGCCCTTTTGGTCCACCGGGCCGTTGGCGACAAGCTTCTTTGCATGTTTATCGACAGCGGCTTGATGCGCAAAGGCGAACCCGAGGAAGTAGCCGCGACCTTTGGCCGCCATTTTGGAATTCCCCTGCAAACCGTCAGGGCCGGGGACAGGTTTTTGGAAGCGTTAAAAGGCGTTACCGACCCCGAAGCGAAACGCAAAATCATCGGCAACCTGTTTATCCGCGTCTTCGAGGAAGAAGCCGAAAAACTCGGCGATTTCGCCTTTTTGGCCCAGGGAACGATCTATCCCGATATCATCGAGTCCGGATCCGACGGAAAACTCGTGAAGACGCATCATAACGTCGGCGGCCTCCCGGAAAACCTTAATTTCGAACTAATCGAGCCGCTCAAGACTCTGTATAAAGACGAGGTCCGCGCCGTCGGGCGCGCGCTTGGGTTACCCGAGCCCGTCGTGAACCGCCAGCCTTTCCCCGGGCCCGGCCTCGGAATCAGGATTATCGGCGAAGTCACCGCCGAGAAACTGGCTATCTTGAAGGAAGCGGACGCCGCCTTCCGCGAGGTAATCGAGAATAACAACCTTTCCGTCTGGCAATATTTCGCCGTCTTGACCGACATTAAAACCGTCGGCATGCGGGACGGCGAGCGGACATACAATTACACGATCGCCCTGCGAGCGGTCGATTCGACCGACGCGATGACCGCCGAATGGGTAAGGCTTCCCTGGACGGCGCTCGAAGCCGCGACGCAAAAAATCGCGCGAATCCCGGGGGTCGGGCGCGTAGTCTACGACATTACCGCCAAACCGCCGGCCACGATCGAATGGGAATAATAAAGGAGGCAAAAATGGACAGTCTGAAAAATAAAATAGTAAGCGAAGGATACACATTTGACGACGTTCTGCTCGTCCCGCAAAAATCCGCGGTCCTGCCGACGGAAGTCGACACGACAACGCGACTCACCGCGAACATTCGCCTGAATATCCCGATCGTCAGCGCCGCGATGGATACGGTGACGGAGGCCGCGATGGCAATCGCCATCGCCCGCCAGGGCGGGTTGGGCTTTATCCATAAAAACATGTCGCTTGAGGACCAGGCGCGGATGGTCAAGCGGGTTAAACTAAGCCAAAGCGGGATGATTACCGAGCCGATTACCCTCGGCAAAAACCAGACGATCAAGGACGCGCTCGAACTCATGCGTTATTACCGGATATCGGGACTGCCGGTCGTCGAGAAAGACGGGACTTTGATCGGCATCGTCACCAACCGCGACCTGAAATACCGCGAAGATTACGACGCTCCGGTGCGCGACGTAATGACCAAGGATAATCTCATAACCGCGCCCGTGGGCACGACTCTGGACGAGGCCAAAAAAATTCTGATGTCCCACAGGATCGAGAAACTGCCGATCGTCGACGGAAAATACCGCCTGCGGGGACTGATCACGATCAAAGATATTGACAAAATAAAAAGCTACCCGCTCACCGCCAAAGATAAAAACGGCCGCTTATTATGCGGCGCGGCGGTCGGGATCGCCGCCGACACGATGGAGCGCGTCAAAGCCCTGGTCGCGGCCGGCGTCGACATTATCACGGTCGACTCGGCGCACGGTCACTCCAAAGGCGTAATCGAGACAATCAAGGAAATAAAGGCGCGTTTTCCAAACCTGCCCTTGGTCGGCGGTAATATCGTCACCAAAGAAGCGGCCGAGGATTTGATTGCCGCGGGCGTCGACTGCCTGAAAGTCGGCGTCGGGCCGGGCTCGATCTGCACGACCCGCGTCATCGCCGGCATCGGCGTTCCCCAAATCACCGCCGTTAACGAGGTATATCAAGCGGCGAAAAAACACGGCGTTCCCGTGATCGCCGACGGCGGTATCAAGTATAGCGGAGATATCGTCAAGGCGATCGCAGCGGGCGCCGACGTTGTCATGCTCGGCAAACTTCTCGCCGGGACCGAAGAAACCCCGGGCGACGAAATAATCTATAACGGCCGGCGTTATAAGGTGTATCAGGGAATGGGATCGATCGCCGCGATGCGCCGCGGCTCCCGCGATCGCTATTTCCAGGAACACGCCGTCGAGCCGAAAAAACTCGTTCCCGAGGGGATTGAGGCCCGCGTTCCTTATTCCGGCAAGCTCGAGGACGTCATCTATCAGCTTGTCGGCGGCCTGAAATCGGGCATGGGCTATTGCGGGACGAAGACGATCGAGGAGCTGAAAGCCAACGGTAAATTCGTGAAAATCACGAACGCGGGACTGATCGAGTCCCATCCTCACGATGTCGAACTGACGGCCGCGGCCCCCAACTATCAGAAATAAACTCTAGCAAAAAAGAACCCAAAGCTGGGTTCTTTTTTTCGTTCGTTAATCCGTATTATTCGAAACCGGGAAAATTCCCATTTAAACGATCTCAATTTTCAATTCGACTAACTTTATCTCGCCCGGTTTAAGCGTCCTCAGTCTCCCCGCTTCGCGTTCCCGGACTCTCCCCAACGGATAATTGGTCGAAGGTTCGATGCCGAGGACATATTCGCCGAAACCAAATTGCTTCCATTGAGTCAGGTAAGGCAATTGTTCCGGCTTGAAGCTGACTCTGACGCCGAGTCCTCCCGCGATATCGGGATTATAGATTTGCCCGTACGCCCAATCCGTTTTAAAACCGCGATGAATAAAGACTTTTTCCTTGAAATTCAAAGACGGCGCGTAAATTTTATCATAAGTCGGGGGATCTTCTTCCGCTTCCGCGTCGCGGGCGATCGTTTCGGATTCGCTTTTCGTAAAGACCGCGTTCTTATCTAAAATCGGCCAACCGATATTAAAATGATATAAAAGCATTAGCGGTTCGTCGTTATACCCGAGATTCTCGATTTTGTCGGTAATCTCAATGGTTCTCGCCAAATACTTCGTTTTAATACTCCTTACCAGGCGTAAATTTTTCCCGAAAAACCGCGCTTCCCTAACGACGCCGCGCAGTTCGATTACGTATTCTTCGCCGTCCCATTCCTGCGTAATCGAGAGATCTTGGGCGGGGATATTATGATAATCCCCGTGTTGCGGGAGAAATTCCTCGCCCTCGTAACAAGGGCTGCCGGTTTGGGTGAGCCCGCAGGTCGTCAATAATCCCCCGTAAAAATTATCAAAAAAGCCGTTATTGAATTGTTGATAATAAACGGGAGAGACGACCCCGGTTTTGGAAAGATATGCGATGTTTATTCCTTTATAAGCGCATTGGGCGATGTCAAGCCCCCGGTCCGCCACAACCACAAACGATAACCCGCCGCCGGTATTAACCTCGACGCAGAGCGTTCCGTGTTGTTTGCCTTGTTCGAGGCGATACGCTTTCGCCCCGCAAACTTGCGCGATATCACCGACGCGTTTTAAAAGTTCTTCTTTTTTCATTTCTACCAACCTAATCTATGCTAGTCTTCGCGCGTAAAAACACATATTGTATGTATAACAAATATTTGAGAATAAATAAAGAGAAAACGGGAATGAAGCGGTTGCCAATTAATGTTTAAAATGTCTCATCCCGGTAAAAATCATCGCGATTCCGTGCTCGTCGCATTTTTCGATCGACTCGTTATCGCGAAGCGACCCTCCCGGTTGGATGATCGCGGCGATTCCCGCTTCGCGCGCCGCCTCCACGACGTCGGGGAACGGGAAGAAAGCGTCGGACGCTAACACGGCGCCGACAGCCGCGTCGGGCGCGATAAGTTCCCGGCCGTGATCGATCGCCTGGCGCGCCGCCCATATCCTGTTCGTCTGGCCGGGGCCGACGCCGATCGACTGCTTATTTTTCGCGATTACGATCGCGTTTGATTTCGCGTGCTTGACGATTTTCATTGCGAAAAGGAGATCTTCAAGCTGCGCTTTCGTGGGCGCAACCTTCGTAACTACCTTGAGCTCTTCCGGCGCGAGCTCGTCGTCCCAGCTTTGCGCGATTACGCCGCCGCGAACCTTCTTGATATCCATGTCTTTCGCCTTGCCCGGAGCGACCGCGAGCTCCAGGAGCCGGATATTTTTTTTCCGTTTCAAGATTTCCAAAGCCTCCGCTTCGTACGCGGGGGCGACGATAACCTCGAGGAATATCTCGCTCATCTCCCGGGCGACGTCCGCCGTCAGGGTCCCGTTCATCACGACGATGCCGCCGAAGATCGAAACTTTGTCGGCGGCATAGGCTTTCCGCCACGCCTCGTAAATCGTCGCCGCGCTGCCGACGCCGCAGGGATTGGCGTGCTTGCAGGCGACGACCGTCGGCTCGGCAAACTCCCGAAGCAACTCGAGCGCCCCGTTGGTATCGTTGATGTTATTGAAGGAAAGCGGCTTGCCGTGCAACTGGCGCGCGTCGGCGAGCGTTCCCTCCGGGCGGATTATCCCCCGGTAGAAGGCCGCTTTTTGATGGGGGTTTTCGCCGTAGCGCATGTCCGCCACTTTTTCGTAGACGAGCGTTAATGTCTCGGGAAATCCCTCTTCCCCGGCCTTTCGCCCCAAGTATTCCGCGACCAAGGCGTCATAAGCGGCCGTGTGCCGAAACGCCTTTCTCATCAAGTAAAGACGCGTTTCCGGGGAGATCTTCCCGTCCTTTTTCAACTCGTCGATAATCAAGGAATAATCGGCCGGATCAACCGCGACCGCGACGTCCCGGTAGTTTTTCGCGGCGGCGCGGAGCATCGTCGGGCCGCCGATATCGATATTCTCAACCGCCTCCGCAAACGTCGCGCCCGGTTTTAATATCGTTTGCTTGAAAGGATATAAATTCACGATAACGAGATCGATCGGCTCGATGCCTAGTTCCGCTATCTCCTTCATGTGACGGGCGTCGTCCCGCCGCGCCAAGATCCCGGCGTGCACCGCCGGGGGCAGGGGTTTTACCCGACCGTCAAGGCACTCGGGAAAACCCGGAAGATCGGATACCTCC
>DGED01000013.1:0-12818 GCA_002385755.1 Caryophanales bacterium UBA3935
ACTATGATCGTCTTGAAGATAAAGGGTCGCCGCGGACGCTTCACTTGGAAAAGGCGCGCGAAGTGATTAAAAACCGCGCGATTCAACCCAAGAGCGATCTTTTTTCTTCCGCGGAAACGGAAGTCGAGCTTTGGGAAAACAACCATTTCCGCGCCGTTTTGATTAACGTTTCCGGCGGTTATACCTTCCCGAAAACCTCCTTCGCCGCGGCGGCGGCGGTTATCGAGGGTCGGGTCAAAATCGACGGGCGGCCGCTTGAATTCGGCTCCGGCTTCATCCTGCCCGCGCGCGTTTCCGGGATCGCGGCCGAAGGTCGCGGCAGAATCGTTCTCGCGACGCCGAAATTTGCTTTGAACGCGAATAAGAGTTCAAATTTACCATAAATCGCTTGTATGAAACCCGGGGTAAAAATCCATTATAAGTTAAGAAGAAGACATTTTTCGTCATAAATGTAAATTTTTCTTGATTATCTTCGAGAATAAGATATAATATTATTTGAGGTTTTATTTATGGAAAGATTACAGAAGATTATTGCTAGAAGTGGGATTTGTTCGCGAAGGAAAGCCGAGGAATTGATTACCGCCGGCCGGGTGGCCGTCAACGGTAAGATTGTCACGACTTTGGGATACAAAGCGTCTTACAATGATATCGTTACCGTTGACGGAAAAGTACTCGGCGTTATGGAGCATAAGCACCTCGTCATGAACAAACCGCGTTACGTTATTTCCTCGAGCAGCGATCAGTTTCGCCGACCGACCGTGATCTCGATTTTACCGAAGGAATTTCGGAAATACCGCCTTTACCCGGTCGGCAGGCTTGATTATGACACGAAAGGGGTGTTGTTGTTGACCAATGACGGGCAATTTTTCAACGCGCTCGTCGGTCCGGATTCGAACGTTGAAAAGGAGTACTTGGTCCGCCTGAAAGGGATCATCTCGGAAGAAGAGTTAAAGAAAATCGAAGCCGGCGTCGTTATCGACGGCTATAAAACAAAACCATGCAAAACTTATTTTTCCTCGGCCGATTATTACAATAAATCCTGCCTGGTCGGGGTTATCCTTACCGAGGGGAAGTATCATCAAGTAAAAAGAATGTTCGCCTCGATTGGTTACGAGGTCAAACATCTAACCCGGATCCGTTTCGGAAACATTACCGCCGTGGGGCTTAAGGAAGGCGAATTTCGTAATTTGACTCCCCATGAGATTAAGGTTTTACTAAAATTAAGCAAAAAAACATAAAAACTTTGAAAATTACGATTGAAGTTGTTTTCATATTGTGATATAATAGATTGTAATTTGAGGTGTAAAATGTGTTGGCAAATTGCTATTGATGGCCCAGCCGGAGCCGGGAAGAGCACGATTTCCAAAAACCTGGCCCGAAAACTCGGGTTTCAGTACGTGGATACCGGGGCGATGTATCGCGCCGTTACCCTGAAAGCGCTGCGACTGGGAATCAATATGTACGAGAATGACGAATACAATTTCCTTGAAAACACGGCGATTGATTTGCGGGGCGATCGGATTTTACTTGACGGCGAGGACGTCACGGAGGAAATCAGGAGCCTTGAGGTCTCTAACAATGTTTCCGTCGTCGCTCAGCGCGAGTACGTTCGGAACAAACTGGTCGCGATTCAGAGGGCGCTCGCGGATGAAAAAAACGTCATCATGGACGGGCGCGACATCGGCACGGTTGTTTTACCGGGAGCCGATTTAAAGATCTTTCTTAACGCGACCGTCGAGGAGCGCGCCAAGCGCCGCCTGGAAGAAAGAGAAGCGAAGAACCAGGCGAAGCTCACATTAGCGGATACCGTGAAAGAAATAATCGATCGCGATTACAAGGACAGCAACCGGGCGATCAGCCCGCTTATGAAAGCGCCCGATGCGATTGAGATTGATTCGTCGGAATTAAGCGTCGAAGCGGTGATTGAGATCATCATCAACTTATTACTGGAAAGAGGTTACAGAATGGAGAATTTGGATTTAAACAAAAAAGAAGAACAAACGACGGAAGAAAAAGCTGTCAACGAAACCCCGGTTGAAGAGTTAGAACCGGAAACAAAACCGCAAGAAGAACCCGAAGCAGAGGCGAAAGCCGAAGAACCCGCCGAAAAGCCGAAAAGAACCAGAAAGAAAAAAGCCGAAACGGAAGCGGCCGAAAAGCCAGCCGAAGAACCCGTAGAAAAGCCGAAAAAAACGCGGAAGAAAAAAGCGGAAGCGGAAAGCGAAACCGCCGAAGAAACGGCGGAAGCCCCCGCTGAAGAAAAGCCGAAAAGAAAAACCGCCGCGAAAGCGAAAAAGGAAGAGCCGAAAGTCGTTCAGGTGGAAGAAGAAAAAATCGAAGAAGCAAAACCCGAAGCGGAAGTCAAGGAAGAACCGCAGGAAGCTCCCGCAGCGGTAGCCGCCCCGGAAGAAAAACCCGAGGAAGCGCCCGCCGAGGAAGCAAAGGCGAAGGAGGAAAAATCCGCGGAAGAGCCGGAAGCGGCCGCCGAAGAGAAACCCGAAGAAGCCCCGGCGGAAGCGACGGAAGCATCCGAGGAAGATGATTATCCCGAGGACGACGAGGACGACGAGGCGATTCAGGACGAGTATTCCGAAGACGAGGAAGACGTTTCGGAAGCCGCGGCAAAAGAAAAAGAAGACAAAGACCCGGCTAAAAAATACCGGCAATTACAAGTGGTTCACGGTAAGGTCGTTGAGGTTATCGAAGCGCAACCGGAAAGAAAAATCGGCAACCGGACGCTGAAGGCTAAAGAAGAGAGGGTTCTTATCGAATTGGAAGACGGGCAACAGGGCTTTCTGTTCCGGAAAGATACGGCGGATATCGCCGAGGACCAGGATTTATTCGATTTGTTTATCGAAGGCGACGAGATTACCTGCGTTATCAAAAAAATCTATCCTGACGGCGGAAAGTTTATTTTCTCAACGGTTTTGTTGAAGATGCGCAGCGACTTAAGCGCGTTCCAGGACATTATTAAAAATCACGGAACTTTCACGGCGAAAGTCGTAAGAAAATTAAGCGTCGGATACTTGTTGAAGCATAACGAATTTTCCTGCTTGTTGCCTACCAGCCAAGTTGATGTTCCCGAAGAAGAATTGGGGAACTTTATCGGTCGCGAGATTGAGGTCGCGCCGATTCGCATCGATTATGGCCGCATCCGCTTAATCGTCTCGCAAAAAGTTGCTAACGCGATTGTTAAGCGCCGCGAAAAAGAAGCGTTTATCAGCCAGATCGAAGTCGGCCAGGAATTTGACGGCGTCGTTAAGAACATCGAGTCATACGGCGCGTTTGTCGATATCGGCAACGGCGTCGAGGGGCTCTTGCATATATCCGAACTCGACCATGTCCGGGTCGGGAAAGTTGAAAAAATCCTCAACCCCGGCGACGAAGTCCGGGTCAAGGTAATCAAGATTGACGGCATTCATATCGGCCTTTCGCGCAAGGCGTTGCTTCCGAATTATTGGCAGGAATACGCCGAGCGGCACGAGGTCGGTTCGATCGTTACCGGTAAAATAACCGAAATCAACAACTACGGTCTTGTTGTTGAATTAGACGAGCATGTCAGCGCCTTCTTGCCGAGAAGCGAATACGCCTGGGAAAGAGACGTCTACATTTCCGACAGCGCCGCCGTCGGCGACGAGATCGAGATGAAGATTATCGAAGTCGACCCCGTGAAACGGCGGATCATACTCTCGCGGAAACAGTTGACCGAGAACCCCTGGGAAGTACTTTCCTGCCGCCCGGGCGACACGATCGAAGTCGAAGTCGTCAAGGAATTAAAGGACGGCTATAAAATCAATTGGCAAGGCGCCGTCGGGTATCTCCCGAAATCGGGAATCGCCAATTATCACGAGGAAATCGCCGTCGGTTCGATGTTGAAGGTTAAAGCGCGCGTTTTTGACCCGCGCCGGACGAAACTTGTCGTGAACATGCGGATCGAACCCGAACGCCGCGTCGCGCCGCGCGCGAGACAGCAGGAAAAACTGACCGATAACTTGGGCGATTTGCTTAAGAGCCAGTTGAAAGACATGAAGGAGTAGACTCGTCCGATGCGCGGAGTAGTGGCCATTGTCGGCAGACCGAATGTCGGCAAATCTAGTTTATTCAACCGGATAGTCGGTGAAAGGGTGTCGATAACGGATGATGCCAGCGGCATAACGCGCGACCGGATTTATAGCAAAGCAACCTGGTTAAACCAGGAGTTTATAGTCATTGATACCGGAGGGATCATCTTAAAAGATGAGCCCTTTTCTCAAAAAATCAGGGCGCAGGCGATGCTCGCGATTGACGAGGCCGATTTGATTGTGATGGTCGTTGACGTCAGGACAGGCATCACTTACGAGGACGACGATGTTATCGATATCCTGAAAAAAAGCAATAAACCGATTATTATCGCCGTAAATAAAGTCGACGACCAAAGGTTTCTCGACGATATTTACGATTTCTACCGTTTCGGCGTCGACGACGTCATACCCGTGAGTTCCCTTCACGGGATCGGCATCGGCGATCTTTTGGATAAGATCGTCCATAACTTACCGCGGCGCGAAGCCGATGATTATGACGAGAAAGTAATCCGTTATTCGCTTATCGGTCAGCCCAACGTCGGGAAATCAACCCTGGCGAACGCGATTTTGGGCGAGGAACGCGTTATCGTGAGCGACATCCCCGGGACGACCCGGGACGCGATCGACGCGGTTTACAGTCGCGACGGCCGCGATTACGTCGTAATCGACACGGCGGGAATCAGGAAACGCGGCAAGATCTACGAGCGGGCGGAGAAGTATAGTTTGTTACGCGCGCTCGCGGCGATTGAGCGATCCGATATCGCCGTGATCATGCTTGACGGGACGACGCCCGTAACCGAGCAGGACAAGCGGATCGCCGGTTACGCCCGGGAGAACTACCGGGCGGCGATTTTCGCGGTTAATAAATGGGATATTGTCGAAAAGGACGATAAGACGATGAAACGGATGACCGAGGAAATTAAAAACAATTTTCTCTTTTTGGATTACGCTCCCGTCGTTTTTATTTCGGCGAAAAACAAACAGCGAATAAACACGCTTCTTGACGAGATAGACCGCGTCTACGAGAGCTTTACCAGGCGGATTCCGACGAATATCCTCAACGATATTATCACCGACGCGGTGTTGCTTAACCAGCCGCCGGAATTTGAAGGCGCTCGGATCAAAATTTACTACGCGACCCAGGACGCCGTAAAACCGCCCTCAATCGTGCTTTTTGTCAATGACCCCAAACATATGCATTTTTCTTATTTGCGTTACCTGGAAAACCAGATTCGCAACAGTTTCGAGTTTTCGGGAACGCCCATTAAATTTGTTCTTCGAAAAAAGGAGTAAATAATGACCGAGAGAATAACGATTATCGGCGCCGGCAGCTGGGGGAGCGGCCTGGCCCGGCTCGTTAGCGACAACGGCTACCGGGTGATGATGTATGACGTTGACCCGGATATCGTGAATGAAATAAATCTTTATCACACAAATAAAACAAAACTTCCCGCGGGGACTTTAAACGAAAACGTGAGCGCGACGACCGATATCGGGGAAGCGGTCGACTTCGGCGACATTATCGTCCTCGTCGTGCCGACGAAAGTAATCAGGGGCGCCCTCCGGGCCGTCGGCGGCGTGATTCGCGGGAAGAAGTTGTTCGTGAACGCGAGCAAGGGGATCGAGCCCGATACCTTCAAACGGGTCTCGGAAATTGTTTATGAGGAGATCCCCGAAGAATATATCGAGGGGTTTGTGGCTTTAAGCGGTCCCTCGCACGCCGAGGAAGTAATCCTGCAAATGCTCACTCTCGTCACCGCCGCCTCGCCTAATATCGAGCACGCCCGGCTAGTTCAGCGCGTCTTCAGCAACCAAACCTATTTTCGCGTCTATACCGTGACCGACCTGATTGGCGTCGAGATTTGCGCGTCGCTTAAAAACATTATCGCGATCGCTTCCGGCATTATCGCCGGACTCGGCTACGGGGATAACACGCGGGCGGCGCTCGTGACCAGGGGGCTCGTGGAAATGGGGCGGATCGCGCGAACGCTCGGGGCCGAGGAAAAAACGATTTACGGCCTCGCGGGACTGGGCGACCTCGTCGTTACATGCACCAGCCTTCACAGCCGAAACTACCAGGCCGGTTACAAAATTGGCAGCGGAAAGGATTTGGAACAGGCCTTGGCGGAGATGACGATGGTGGTCGAGGGGGCGCGGAGCGCGGTCGCTGCGCATCAAATTATCAAGCGTCATAATATATACGCGCCGATAATCGAAGCGGTGTATGACATAATATATAATAAACAAGACCCGCGCAAGCGGATCATGAAGATGATGCAGAGTGATTTGAAAGAGGAATAGTCGCCATTTACGGCGACTTTTTTATTAAGGAGCAATAAAAAGCGCCGCCATACAATTAGTTTTATTTGCATCATATATAACCAGATAGGGTTTTTTAAAACGATAATATTATTCCTTTTGCATAAAAAGGCAATTTTCCCGATAAAAATCATATACTTAAAAGTGAGGTGATTATGTGAATATCGGGAAAATACTTAATTTTATCGCGCAAAACAACATCAATCCCGAGGATGTTTTTCGCTTGGTCGAAAAAATCAAGTCCACGAACTTAAAGGACGAAAACAACTTGCGGGAAATCATTCACGAGGCAAGCAAAATCGCGGGCAAAAAGATCGACAAGCAGAAAGAGGATTATATCGTAAAGAAAATCTTAAGCGACGAAGTGTCGGAAGACTTGTTTGAATTACTGTAAAAGGCAGCATAATTTAATAATATTTTGAATATTATTAAGTAGAACTTTTTACAGAAGGTGAGGAAAAAATGAGCGATATAATTCGAGACGTGGTTTATAGAACAAACGGTGAAATGTATATCGGGGTCGTCGGGCCGGTGCGGAGCGGGAAATCACTTTTTATCAGGAAATTTATCGAGAACAAAGTGTTGCCCTATGTTTCGCCCGACTTGAAGGATAATATTATCGACGACCTCCCGCAAAGCGGCGAAGGCCGGACGATAATGACGGTCGAACCGAAATTCGTCCCCGCCAATACCGCCAACATCGTAATCGACAAAGACTTAAAATTAAGCGTCAGGCTCGTCGATTGCGTCGGTTATATTATCCCGTCCGCCAAGGGTTACATGAACGAGGACCAGACGCCGCGCCTCGTTAAGACCCCATGGTTCAGCGAAAACATTCCGTTCGAGGAAGCGGCTACGATCGGCACGAAAAAAGTCATCGAGAATCATACCCATATCGGCATCCTAATGACAAGCGACGGCAGCTTCGGCGAGTTTGGCCGTTCCGAATACGAAAAGGTGGAAGAAAGACTAGTCGAGGAACTGAAAAGCCTTGATAAGCCGTTCGTGATCGTCGTAAATACCGCGGCGGCGGGTTCCCAGAAGACGAAAACGCTCGTCGAGGATCTCGCGAACAAATACGAGGTCGGCGTCATCGCCGCGAACGTCTCCGCTTTAAGCAACGCCGATATCGATAAGATTCTTAACGAGGCTCTAAACGAGTTTGACATCGCGAAGCTCGATATTAAGATTCCCAGCTGGATCACGGTGCTTGACGATCGCCATCCGGTCAAAGCCGAGGTCAACGCGACGATTTCGGACGTCACGGGCGAGTTCCGGAAATTTAAGCATGTCCAGCTAATCAGGGAAAAACTGGCCGAATGCGAGCTCTTTGAGAATGTCGAGATCACGGCGCTCGATTCCGGAAGCGGCGAGGTCGAGATCGAGATTACCTGCGGCGACGATTTGTATAACGGGATTGTCGAGGAAATTATCGGCGACGCTATCAATGACCGCGGGAAGTTTATCGAGCTGCTCCAGGACGCGACGCTCGCCCGCCGCGAGTATGAAAATTACCGCGGCGCTCTTGAAGCGGTAAAGACGACCGGTTACGGGATCGCCATTCCCCAGATTGAAAACATGACCTTGGATACCCCGGAAGTCATCAAGCAAGGATCGCGTTACGGCATTAGGCTCCGGGCGGTGGCGCCCTCGGTTCATATGATCAAGGTCGAGGTTAACTCGTCGTTCGAGCCGATTATCGGGACGGAAGAACAATCAAAGAAATTGCTGGAGAAACTATTGAACGATTACGAGAACAATCCCGAGATTATTTGGGAATCGGAAATCTTCGGCCGGAAGCTAAGCGAGGTCGTAAACGACGGTATCAAGGCGAAAATTTACCTAATGCCGGAAAACGTTCAATACAAAATGCGCGAGTGCCTGGAAAAAATCGTGAACAAGGGCCGCGGCGGCATCATTGCCTTTATTCTATAAGACTTATAACGGAAATCAATTTTCCGGTTAAATCACCGCCTTTAGCGGTGATTTTTTTGCTTTTTTCGGTCGCGTAAACCAAAAAAAGTTATATATTTGGACTTGAGAAAAGACGGCGTAAATGTTATACTTTTAGTTAGACGGACAGGGAAAAATTATGATAAAAGAAGAATATTTGGAACAAATAAAAAACGAAACCGGGCTTACGAAACGCGATATCGAAAAGGCCGTAAATTGCTTCATCGCTTTAATGAAGAAGAATCTCGCGACGAAAGGCAAGATAAATCTCGCGAATTTCGGCACCTTCTCCGTCGCCCGTTTTTCGCCGAAGCGGCTCTACAGCCCGCGCGACGGCCGTAAACTTTCCGGCGGCGCCATATACAAAGTATATTTCAAGCAAAGCAAGGAATTCAAGGAATATTTAAAGAAGGAAATGGTTTAGGATATGGAGAATGTTTTTCGCTTATATCAAGATGTCGGGGACGGGCGGTCAAGAAACATCCTCGAAGCGGTCATGAACAACGATTGCAAGTATATCATTGATTATTACCGCGCCGGTTTTGATATTAAGACGGTCGACGACAAAGGCGAGACGCTTTTGCACAAAGCCTCCCGCAACGATTACTTCGAGGTCGTCGATTTGCTTGTCAAGCTCGGGCTTGACGTCAACGCCCGCAACAATTACCGGGAAACGCCGCTTCATCTCGCCGTGCAGTTTAAAAACAGCCAGGTCGCGGACAAACTCCTGTTCGAGGGCGCCAACGTCAACGCGCAAAACCGGAAAAAAGTCGCGCCGCTCCATCTCGCCGCGAGCCGAGGCAAGGAATCAATCTTAAATCAACTCATCGATTATAACGCCAAGGTCAATATCGCCGACGAGAACGGGGCGAAGCCGATCCATCACGCCGTCCTTTCCGGGAAAAGGGAAATCATCAGGCATCTTTTAAATAACGGGAGCAGCCTCGCCGAGGCCGATGACCGGAAAAATAACGTTCTTCATTACGCTTGCGATGCGGGCGACGATAATCTCGTGAGTTATATTCTTCGGCACATGACCGTGAACAATAACCGCAATATTTATCTCGAGACGGCGCTTCATCGCGCCGCCGCCAAATGCTCGACGGCGACGGTTAAAGAACTCCTAAACCACGGCTACGACCCCGAGGCGCTTAATATCAATCAGCAGACGCCCGCTGACGTCGCGGCCGCGAGCGGTCGGGTTGATAACGCGGAGTTTTTGCAGAATCACTTGGCGAGCGCGGAATTCAAGGAACGAATCGGGAATTATCCCCTGCACCGGGCAATCCGCGCCAATAACCACCAGCTCATCGTCCAATTTCTTACCACGGAAAACACCAACCAGTTTGATTATTTCGGGAAAACACCGATGTATTACGCCGTGATCATCGGCGCCGTGAAGATTGTAGACTATCTTTTCCAAAGAGGCGCGAGAATCGACGTTGTCGACAGTTTCAACCAGCCCGCGCTCCTGCTCGCCATCTATAACGAGGATTACGAGATGATCGAGTATTTGCTTAAGCGCGGAGCGAAGGTGAACGAGATTTACTACGGCCGGAGTTATCTTTACCGCGCGATCATGCGGAATAATTACGAAATCGTGAAACTTTTAATCGATAACGGCGCCGACGTCAATTATATCGACAATCGCCACCGGACGATTTATTCCTACGCCTTGGATTATGCCGATGACGATATCATCGAGTTGCTGGTAGAAAAGAAAGCCGCTTTGGTTTAATAAGAAATTCGCATAATGTATGCCAAGAGATAAAAGTGATAATTTCTTGGCTTTTTTATTAGGTAAGACGCAAATAGAGCGACCGATGATAAATTGTCATATCATACGATAAACATAATGAGGCGATAGTTTGATAACTTTTTTTTGCTTATGGTTTTTTCGGCGCTTATTTGTTCGGTCGCGCGTAATAAAAGTATGCGGGCAAACCGCTTCCCGGCCATATCGCAAAGCTTTTTGACTTGCCGGTTATATTAATAGAAAAACGACATAATATTTAGTATGAAGAAAATCGCGGTTATCCTTTCCTTATTCGCGCTCGTCTTTCTCGTTTTATTCATCATTATCGATCAGGACCGACAAAACTTAAACATCGTCTACGTCGATAACCTGGTTGGGGAAGAGGCGGTGACCGTGAAGGTCTGCGTTCGCCGCCCCGATAGCAAGCTCGCGCTTATCGACGTCGAAAAACATACCGACGAAGACGAGCTTATCTACATCCTTAAAATCTATGACCACTATCGGAACGCCCTCCCGCCGAGATACACAACGCCCCTCGTCGGTAATTTCGAGATATTGAAATTTGAAAAAACGAACGATACCCTCGTTATCGAGCTTAAGGCGATGTATCTAAAGGAGGGGCTGAGTGATTTCTTAACGGCCCTGATGTGGTCTTATCAATACCGAGGCATCGCCGCGGTCGACATTAAAATAAACAAGGAACAATTCCGCATCGAGAAAAACCGGGCGATTAATCCGGAAATCGAAACGCCCTACGGAAATGTCACGCAGACTATCTTTTACCGGGAAGGAGATGAAATATTGCCCGTGACCTATATCCATAAGGAAAACCGCGTTGATTTTCTGTTGAAAAAAATTATTTCCAAATACCCGGGCGCATCATACGAATACGCCGCGGAAGGCGGGTTGCTCACGATTCGGATAACCGACCCGGATTATCAAATCTCGAAAGACATTACCGATATGCTGCTTTTAAGCATCGATAATCTGGGAATCTACGATAATATCGTCATTATAAAAAACGGCGACGTCGTCGCGAATAATTAAACGCTGCCGGACGAAAACAAGATCCCGCGCGGGGATCTTGTTTAAGTTTGGGAATGGATTAAGTTGTTGATGGATGGATCCAGGGGTTCGTAGATAAAGGAGATTTTTTCGGCGGCTTGGCGGGCGTTTTTCATCGCCTCGTCGCTCGTGCTCCCGGTGGCGATAACATAAGCGTAACGGTCGCCGAGAGATTCCGGCGGAGTAATCAGGCGGCCGCGGCGCGGTTTGACATAAACATATTTTACGTTCGGGTCCTTCTCGATTTCCCGGCGGCCGATAACTTTATGAAGAATTCCCGCCTCGGCGACGGTTATATACTCGGCGTAAGTCGGGATTTTTTGTTTCGGTTCGAGATCCGGCTTTTCCCCGACGGCGAGTTTTAAAGTCTCGCGCGCGAGATTGATGCCAAGACCGATCTCGATCATCGCGTTCATCCCGGCGCCGGAAATCCGCGGATTAATCTCGATTAATTTCCACGTTCCCTTGACGTTTCTCATCTCGAGATGACAGGGACCGTTCTTAAAACCGAATTTTCCAAGAACCGTTTTGACGGCCAGCATGAGCCGGCAGAGAAAATTAGGTTCGGGTTCAACTAGCAGGCTGTAGCCGATGATAATAAAATGATTGTTAATCAATTTGATTTCCTGGGCGACCACGGCCACGATATTGATATCCCCGTCGATAGCCAGGACCTCGACGATGTACTGGGGACCTTCCAAAAACTCCTCGACAAGGATCGTTCCTTCCGGGTAAAGGTTGGTAAGGATCCGGAAATTTCGGTAAAGCGAATCGCGGTCCGGGGAGTAGAAGACGTCCCGGGAACCGTTCGAATCAATATATTTTACAACTGCCGGAAGCAGTTTTTTCGCTGTGTGGATCTGACCGCCCGCGGTCGCCGGGATAGAGACGAATCTGGGGTTATGAAGCGTGTTTTTCAGCGCCTCGCGGGTCTTTAACTTGTTTTCCATCAACCGCATCGCCTCGGCGGAAAAGGCGGGAAGGCCGCGCACTTCGGAAAGTCGCGCGGCGACCGAGCACCAGGGGTCGATAAAACTGACGATCGCGGAAATGGTGAGCGGCAGCTGCTCGAGATATGAAATCATTTCTCTAATCCGGTCATAGTCGTATAGATTGCAATAGATCATCATGCCGACGTCGGGGTACTCGTTTCTTTGACTGAACTGCCGGGAATTGCTCGTCAAAAGGCAGGTAACGTAACCCATGGCGGCGGCCGCTTTGATCGCTTCGCGGGAAGAACCGGATTTTTTTGTTCCGAGAAAAACAATCGCGTTAATAGAGAAAACTCCTTTGCTTGTAGGATTTCATAATATATATACTATATAATATGAAGGGGAACTTTTACCGCAAGGGAATAAACCTAGAAAAACAAAGAAAAAAGCATAGTCCAAAAGCGAATATTTTCATATGTTATACTAGAGGTGTAGCATGATTACTATCGGACTGCTTCATACGCGCCTCGATCCCAACTTAGTGTCGCGGGCATACCTATATTCGGCGATCGCCCGCGTCGAGGGATTCAGGCTTTTTTATTTTACCTCGCGCGACGTCGATTTCGAGAAAAAAAAGATTAACGGCAAGGCATACCGCGGCGGCTCCTGGGTTGCCCGGGAATTTTCCTTTCCCGACGTCGTCTTAAACGTCGCCGGGCCAAACACGGCGCG
>DGED01000013.1:12997-14420 GCA_002385755.1 Caryophanales bacterium UBA3935
TAAAACGACCGTTTATAATAAACTCATTAAAGGGAAGACGTTCCTACCTTATATTATTCCCTTCCGGCTCGCGCGAAAAGCGGAAGACGTTATCGGGTTTTTGAACCAGCACGGGAAAATTATCATCAAGCCGAACGGGGACAGCCACGGGAATTATATTTATTATATCGAGAAAGACGATGACGGTTACCGTTTTATCTACCGGAACAGCGCATATCGCGTCGGCGCTGATGAAATAAAAGAACAACTGGCAAGCATTATCGCCAAACGGTCAATGATAATGCAGAAATATATTAATTCACGCCGGAAAAAAGGCGAAGCCTATGATTTCCGCCTCCACGTTCAAAAAAACGGTTCCGGGATCTGGCAGATAACGGCGATTTTTCCGCGCGTCGCGAACGACGAGCGGATAATCACCAATCTCAGCCAAGGCGCTTTTCTAAGCGTTTTCGAACGCTTTATCGAAAACGAGTTTCCCGACGAACACAAGGAATTGAAATTCAAAATCGAGGGTTTCGCCTTGCTTTTGGCTCGTCATCTCGATGAAATCTACGATCGCGAGTTCGACGAACTGGGAATCGACATCGGTCTTGACGAGGCGGGAAAGATATGGATTTACGAGGTTAACTGGCGCCCCGGCCACGTTTATATCGAAGTCAAAGCCGCGCGCGCCGCCGTGAATTACGCCGCGTATCTCGCGAGAAAAAAAAAGAAAGAGAGAGAGAATGAAACGCCTAAGCCTAAAGGAAATAACCAAGGTTCTGGGAATTGATTTTACCGGCCCGGATGTTATTATAAGAAAAGTTCATAACGATATCGACAAAATAAGCGATTATTCGCTTACGTTTCACTTGAATAAAAACAAGCCCATTAACCGAAAACTATTTAACGGGCTCCGGCACGCTTATCTCGTGACCGACCAGCCGCCGCTTCGCGAGGAAAACATTCCGCGCGAGCGCGCGCTACTCGTCGCCAATGTCGGGAACGCCTATCGGGAATTTTTAGGTTATTACCGGCGCCTTTTCGATTTTCCCGTCGTGGCGGTGACCGGGACCTGCGGAAAGACCTCGACCAAAGAGATGATAACGCAAGTTCTTAGGAAAAAGAGCCGAGTCGTGGCGACGTTTCAAAGCAAAAATAACCTTCGCCATTATCACCGATATTTGATGCGTTTTGACGACAGTTGCGATTTCGGCGTTTTTGAGACCGCCCTTACGCATCCCGGCCACGTGATCGCGGGTTGCGAGATTGTGAAACCGCAAATAGGGATTATCACGAAAATCGGCGTCGATCATCTCAATCACTGCAAAAGCATGGATTTATATATCAAAGCCAAGGCGGAGATGCTTACCGCCCTTGGCTCGAACGGGACGCTGATTATTAACGGCGATTGTGAAAACATAAAAAGAATCGATTTTTCTTA
>DGED01000013.1:14538-23471 GCA_002385755.1 Caryophanales bacterium UBA3935
AATCTCAAATACCTGCCGCGGGGAATGCGGTTTACGCTCTCGCGCAAGGGAAGAGAATACCGCGCGCATCTACCCGCTTACGGAAAACATAATGTCTATAACGCGCTCGCGGCGCTCGCCGCTTTGGACGCTCTCGGCGCGCCGCTAACTGAGGCGATTCAGTCTCTGCGCGATTATAAGCCGATTAGGTCGCACACGGAGGTCTTTTACGCCCCCGGCGGGAGTTTGATGATCGACGATACTTGGAGCGCGAACCCGACCTCGCTCGAGACGGCGCTTGAGGTGCTTACCCATCTTGGGAAAGAGAAAAAGAAAATAGTCGTGATCGGCAGGATTTCCTATCTCGGGACACATACCGATCTTTACTATCAAAAAGCGGCGGAAGCCATCGCTCAAGCCGGCGTAGATTGCCTGATCACGAAAGGTTCATCGGCCGTAAGAATCGCCCAATACGCCGCGCAAGCGGGGATGAGAAACGAAAATATCGCGGCTTGCGCGAACAATCGCGAAGTCAAGGAAAACCTGCTTCGGCGCATCGACGCGCAAACGGCCGTCCTCTTTAAGGTCTCGATGCTGGATAAGAGCTTCCGGTCGTTGATTGAAGAATTTAAAAAATAAGCCGCGCCAATATCCCGGCGCGGCTTATTTCTTTCTCCTACTTATCATCGTCATAATCATCCTCGCCGACGAACTCGTCGGCGTCGGGAAAAAAGGCGTCCGACCTTCCAAAATCATAACCGCCGATTACAAGCAAAATATAAAGCACAAGCGCGTATCGCATCAACAATCATCCCCTGTTATTCTTCAATATATTATACTCGCCCATTTAACGCTCGGTTTGTATTATCGCCCTAGTTTGGAAAAAAAATTCCCGCTCCGGCGGGTTTTTTTCTTGCAATTTTTTTGTTTTTGTATTATTATATCCAATGTATAAAAAAAGGAAGGTTAGCCATGAAATTGCTTTTCGCTTCGCGCAATCGCGATAAGATAAAAGAAGTCGAGCATATTCTCGCCGGGGTGAAGATTATCACGCCGCAGGATCTCGGCGATAGCGCGGAGGTTGAGGAAACCGGGGCGACGCTTGCGGAAAACGCGTTTATTAAAGCGGATTATTATTATAAGCGTCACGGAGTCGCCGTTTTCGCCGACGACACCGGTCTCGTCGTCCCCGCTTTGAACGGCGACCCCGGGGTGCGGTCAGCCCGTTTTGCCGGGGAGGAAGCGAGTTACGCCGATAATAACCGCCTGCTGTTAAGCCTTCTCGCCGGGAAGGATGACGAGGAGCGGACCGCTTATTTTCAGACGGTAATTTGTTTTATCGACGAAGCGGGTCATGAACATTATTTTACCGGCCGCCTTGAAGGCGTTATCATTCGCGCCCCGAGAGGGGAGCGCGGTTTCGGATACGATCCGATATTTTTTGTTCCCGATGCGGGAAAGACGCTCGCGGAGATGGCGGCGGCGGAGAAAAACTTAATCTCGCACCGCCGGCGGGCGCTTAATAATTTCCGTAACTTCTTGGAGAAAGGAATGACGCTTGATGGATGCCAAAGAAATCGCCGATAAAGCGCGGGAGATTCTCGGGGCGCGGGAAGCCGAGGTCGAATTCCGCCTCATGGGCGGGATGAGTAATTATACCTACGTCGTCCGCGCCGACGGCGAGCGTTATACTTTCCGTCTCCCGGGAGAGTATTCCGAGTATTTTGTTGACAGGGAATTGGAGAAGGCGAATCTCGCCCTGATGGAGAAACTTGGGATAACCAATGAAACCGTCTATTTGGACGTGGAAAGCGGGATTAAGATCGCCCGTTATATCGAGGGCGAGCCCCTCTCGACGTTTGATAGTTCCCGCTATCCTTACGAAGAAGTGGCCCGTATCTTAAAAATCATTCACTCGTCGGATTTAAGGTCGCCGGCCGACTACGAGCCGTTCGCCCGGCTTGAGCGTTACGAGCGCTACATCAAAGACTTGGGTTTCGTTCACCCCGCGCGCTATAACGAGCTGCGGGCGGAACTCTTCGCGTACCGCCCCTATCTTGAAACGCAAAAGAAAACCTTAACGCACGGGGACAGCCAACCGTCAAACTTTGTTCGCGCGGGAGACGGGCTTGTTGTCGTGGATTTCGAGTTCTGCGGGAACAACGACCCGTTATATGACGTCGCCTGTTTCGCAAACAAAGTCTACGAGGAAGGGCTTAACCTCCTTCGGGCTTATTTTCCCGACCCGTCCGCGGACGAAAAGAAGCGGTTCCATCTTTGGCGAGCGTTTCAATGCGCGCAATGGTACAACGTCGCCGTGTTCAAGGAACTTAAAGGAATGAGCGCGACGCTGAAAATAGATTTCGCCCGCGTCGCCGAAAACTACTTAAGGCTAATCGCTTTCTATTTGGAAAAAACGGCGTTATTGGCGGAAAAATAAATTTTCCCTGAAAAAATGTAGATAATTTTCATTTTCCCTTTACATTTGCGAAAATATATGATATAATAGTTTGGAATTTCAAGTGCGGAAGGAGGGACGAAGAAATGGCCAAGACAATAGTCCGCGAAAACGAAACAATTGAAGAAGCTTTAAAACGTTTCAAGCGGGAAGTTTCGCGAAACGGCGTCCTTGCTGAAGCACGAAGGCGTGAACATTATCTTAAGCCAAGCGACGTGAAAAAGATGAAAAAACGGTCGGCGCGCAAACACGCCCGTCGCCGTTAAGAAAGCTTCGGCTTAAGTTGACATAAGCTGAAAACAAAACGGATCATCGGGTCCGTTTTTATTTTTTCCCCGCCGGAGATTATTTTTTCGCTTTTTCCTTCATATAATTACCGGGGGAAGCGATGAAAAAAGACATAAACATTAAGCTCTCGCTTTATCGGGATCGCCGGGTCGTAATCGAAAACTACGATAAACTCCTTGATCTTACCGCGGAGATGATCAAAGTCGATATTTATACGATTATCGGCAAGTTTTTGAAACTGACGAAAATGGACGGTTATATGATCGAGGTTGTCGGCGAAGTCGGCGAGATTATTATCGGGGAGTGACATGGGAAGATTTGTCGTAAAGACGGGACGGGAAAATCTCGCTCGCCTTAGCCGCTTGCGGATAAAAAATCTCAAAGAAACCGCGGAAGGCCTGGAGTTTTATACCGACCGGAAAGGCGTCGAACAAATCAAAGACTTCCCCGAAACCACCTATTACGATCGCCACAAACAACTCCGCGCGTTGTTTCTGAGAAAACATTTGGTCGCCGTCATTGGCTGTCTGTTGATGGCGCTCGCGCTTATCAATTTAAACATTGGCGTCGCTGCGGTCCGGTTTACCGACGAAGACACTTATGACGCGGCGGTCCTCGCGCACATGGAACGATACTACCGGCGGGTCGGGCCTTTTAAATATTTAAACGCGAGCCTTTCAGAAATTAATTACGACCTCCGCAGCGCTTTTTATCACTACGAGTGGATCGGGGTCAGGAAACACGGCGCCGTTCTTTATCTTGACATTAAGAAAATCGTTAACCAGCCGCCGGAAAGCGAAACGACTCCCGGGTCGTTATACGCGAAAACGGAAGGGATTGTCAAAGAATACCATGTCGTTAAGGGAACGGTCGTGATCCAGGAAGAACAGTACGTCGCCGCGGGAGACCTTTTGATTAGCGGCGAGGTCAGTCATTATAACAATGAAACCGAATTCGTCCGGGCGACCGGATACGTTTTAGCCGAGTCGCTGCGCTATCATGATTTTAAGATAGCGAAAAGGTCGACCGAGCTTATCCGCACCGGCCGCCTGGAAATCGTTAAGGCCTACGTTCTCTTCGGCCGGCAAATAAACAAGACGCCGTCAAAGTTTGAAAACTATGTCGTCGAGGAAGGGAAAACGGTCGGCGGTCGCGTCTTTCAGATCAAAACATTTTATCGCTACGAGCTAAAGGAAGTCTCGACCGTTTATGACGAAGACGACGCGGTTAGTTATAGCAAATCGCTGGTATATAAGGATTTCCGGGCGGAAAAAACGGTTCCCAAGGAAAAGATCATTTTCATAAAACTCGTCCGAATCGAAGAAGACGAAGATTATTATTACGTCCGCTTAATCGCGAAGAGTTATCAAAACATCGCCCGTTTCGTCCCGATTGAGGGATAAAGGGCGCGGCGGTTGCGCGTTGGCGGAGAATATTGTAAAATAAAGGCGGGATGATTACAGAGCTGAAAGGAGACAAGACTGTGTTTGATACGTCCGAGTATAATTTAAAAATCTTTACCGATAATATCGAGCAAGAAGCGCTTGACCAGATATATGATTTAGTTCGGTTGCCGCAGTTTCGCGGCGCGAAGATTAGGATCATGCCCGACGCCCACGCCGGCGCCGGGTGCGTGATCGGTTTCACCGGCGATTTGGGCGATAAAATCATCCCCAACATCGTCGGCGTCGACATTTCCTGCGGCATGCTTACTTTCGAACTTGGAAAAAGGATTATTGATCTTCCGAAATTGGATAGATTCATCAAATCGAATATCCCCTATAGTTATAACGTTTACAAGGAAAAACAGATTGAATACGACGGTATTTCGAAAATGAAATGTTACCGTCATTTAAGCGACGTCGATCGCCTGGAAAGAAGCATCGGCACTCTCGGCGGCGGGAATCACTTCATCGAAATCGACGTCGACGAGGAAGGAAGCAAGTATTTGGTCATTCATACCGGATCAAGAAATCTGGGCCATCAGGTCGCAAATTATTATCAAAACCTGGCCTATGAGAAACTGCATGAAGAATACCATAAGTCGCCGCCGATACCGAAAGATCTGTGTTACTTAACGGACAAAGAAAGGGAAGACTACCTGCATGATATGAAAATATGCGCGGAATTCGCCCGCCTTAACCGAAAACTAATCGGCGCGAAAATCCTCGCGCACTTGGGCGTAAAGGAAGAAGTCCCGTCCTTCGAGACGGTCCATAATTATATCGATTTGGAATCTAACATCATCCGCAAAGGCGCGATCTCGGCGCGAAAAGGCGAAAAAGTACTAATCCCGCTCAACATGCGCGACGGCTGTATCGTCGCCCTCGGCAAAGGCAACGCGGATTGGAATTATTCCGCGCCGCACGGCGCCGGGAGAATCTTAAGTCGCCGCCAGGCGAAAAAGACTTTGAGCCTGGAAGAATTCAAGGATGAAATGGACGGCATATACACGACTTCAGTAAGCAAAGCCACGCTTGACGAGGCGCCGATGGTATATAAACCGATGGAAGAGATTATTAAAAATACCCGCGACACGATTGAGATTCTAAAAATTATCAAGCCGATTTATAATTTCAAGGCGAAAGAATAAACAAGCGTTTCGGAACGAAAACCGGGATGCTTTTTTTTATTAAGCGAACAATAATACTGAAGATTTTCTCCGCGAAAATCTTAATCTTTATCGCTTTACAATCAACCCCGCACGTAGTATAATAATAATACATCAAATATGGAGCGTATATGAGTTATAAGACTATCTATCGGTTTAAAAATCTAATCAACGAAGCGCTGGTTTTGGGGCCAAACAATAAAAATATTGATTTAATCGAATCCTTCTATAAAGAAGAAATCCTCGTCCGGAGCGCGGAAGTTAAAATCTCCGAAGACTCGGACAAAGAAAATATACTGGTGATGCTTTTCGAGGTTTTGGAAACGATCTTCGAAAACGACGTCGCCCTCACCGAGGTTGATATTTTCGGGATTTTGAATAATTTGACCGTCGATAACGGTGACGCTTTGATCAAACTTTTCTTAAAGAAAGAAATACTGATCACGACCTTTCACGGCAAAGCCGTCTTCCCCCGGACCTTAAACCAAAAACTCTACTTGGAAGCGCTCGCCAACAACGACATCATCTTCGCGATCGGACCGGCCGGCACCGGCAAGACATATCTCGGCGTCCTGTACGCCGTGAGTCGGCTTAAAGCAAACGAGGTCCGCCGTATCGTTCTCGTGCGGCCCGTCGTCGAGGCGGGGGAGAAACTCGGGTATTTGCCGGGGGATGTCAAGGAGAAAATCGATCCCTATTTAATCCCCTTGTATGACGGTCTTAACGAGGCGCTTGGGAAGGAAGCCGTAGACAAACTTGTTGAAAAAGGGGTAATCGAAATCGCGCCCCTGGCCTATATGCGCGGTCGGACGATTGAAAACGCGGTGATTATTCTTGACGAAGCGCAAAACACCTCGCGCCTGCAGATGAAAATGTTCCTTACCAGGCTCGGCCATAACTCAAAGATGATTATAACCGGCGACGTGACCCAGGTTGACCTTCCGACGAGGGAACAATCGGGGTTGATCGAGGCCGCTAACTTATTCGCGGATATCGATCGCGTCAAGATTCACCGTTTTGACCGTTACGACGTGATGCGCCACCCGCTGGTTCAAAAAATAATCGAAAGATACGAAAGCAAATATGGAGATTGAAATCTATAATAATTATCAAAAGTTTCTGTCTTTTCCCGCCGCGGAGATTGCCGGGAAGGTCGGCGAATATTTCGCGGCGGAAAAATCCGCGTCGCTCGTTTTGACCGACGACGAGGAAATTAAAGATTTAAATCTCAAGTTTCGCGGCATAGACAGCCCGACCGACGTTCTTTCTTTTCCCGCGGACGAGAGCGACTATCTTGGCGATATCTTTATTTCCGTCGACAGGCTAATCGCCCAGGCCGCGGAATACGGGCACTCCCCGGAAAGAGAATTCGCCTTTTTATTGGTTCACGGCATCCTTCATCTTTTGGGTTATGATCATGAAAATGAAGAAGCGGAAAGGGAGATGTTTTCGAAACAGGAAGAAATACTAAACGCTCTAAATTACCGGAGGGAAAAATGAAAATCGATTATGATAAAATTTATATCAGCGCTTCGCAAGCGCGGGAAAACGCCTACGCGCCGTATTCGCGTTTTTCGGTCGGGGCGGCGGTCCTCTTGCGCGACGGCCGGATCGTTGCCGGCGCGAACGTGGAAAACGCCTCATACCCGCTCGCCATATGCGCCGAGCGGGCGGCGTTAACGGCCGCTTACGGCGCCGGCGCCCGAAAGGAAGATATTGCGGCGATTGGCGTCGTCGGCGCGACTGACTTGCCGATCTCGCCTTGCGGCGCGTGCCGGCAGGTAATCGCCGAGCTTATGGACGCGGATGCGGAAGTTATCCTTTACAATTTAAAGAAAGAGAAGAAGATCTTCCGAGTTAAGGATTTGCTTCCCTATCCTTTCGAAGCGGGGGTATTGTCGGATGAGCGGTGATTTCCGTTCCGGGTTCGTAGCCGTCGTCGGCCGGCCCAACGTCGGTAAATCCACATTTGTTAACAGCGTCATCGGTCGAAAAGTTTCGATCATCAGCCCCAAGCCGCAAACGACCCGCAACCAAATCAGGGGCATATATACGAGCGAGGCGACGCAAATTATCTTTGTCGATACGCCGGGGATTCATAAGCCGAAGCACGAACTCGGCAAGTTCATGAACAAAGAGGCGTTCGCCGCTTTGGACGGCGTTGATTTGATTCTTTATATCATCGACGCGATCGGGGATTTTCGCGCCGGCGAGGAGTTTATTATCGAAAGGCTTGTAAAAACGGAAGTCCCGGTGATTCTCGTCGTCAATAAGATCGATCTCGTGAAGGATAAAAACCGGCTTTTGGAGAATATCGCGAAATATGACGCCGCGGGGAAATTCGCCGCGGTATATTACGTGAGCGCGCTGCGGGGGGATAATCTCGAAAAACTAATGACCGCGATCGAGGAGCGCATGCCCTTCGGTCCGAAATACTACCCGGGCGAGATTTATTCCGACCGGCCGGAAGAGTTTATTATCGCCGAGATTATCCGCGAGAAAGCGCTCTTCCTTACGAAAGAGGAAATCCCCCATTCGCTCGCCGTCGTGACCGAGGAGATTAAGCCCGCGGAAGACAACCCGAGCTTAACCGTTATCCGGGCGACGATATTCGTCGAAAGGCCGTCGCAGAAGAAGATCATTATCGGCGCCGGCGGGAAGATGTTGAAAGAAATCGGAACGCTCGCCCGAAAGGAAATCGTCATGCTTTTCGGAAACAAGGTATTTCTCGACCTTTGGGTAAAGGTCGCCGACGACTGGCGAAATAAAAAAACGGAGCTGAGACGGATGGGTTACATTTTGGAAAAATAAATTATTTCATGTATAACTTTGATAATTTTTGCAATTATATTCATAGGAGGAACGTATATGAATAAGAGAGATATGCAAAAATTTATCAAAACCGGAAAAGTTAAAGACTATCTTGATTTCAAGAACAAACAGAAAGCCGAATTTGCAAAAGAAATCGCGCCAGGAGAAAAAAATGGAGTTAAAAGAAGGAATTGTTCTGAAGGGGGCGAAGTACCAAGAAAATCATAAACTGGTGACGCTTCTTACCCCGGAGGGGTTGGAATTGCTGCTCGTTCGCGGCGCCTTAAAACAAAAAAGCAAAACTTTCGCTTATTCGCAAGAGTTAACCAAAATCGAGTACGGTTACGTCGCGAAAAACGAAGACGCGCTTAAGATCATTACCGCCGGGAAGGTTCTTTCCAATTACGGCGCGATCAAAAGCGATCTTGATAAATTAAACGACGCCATGTTAATCGTCGAGTTTTGCGAGCAATTGGGCGATCATATCGAGGACGGCGCCACCTTCTACCGTTTTTGCGCCGATATTCTCGACCTGATCAACGATTCCGCGGAAAGCGCGTATTATTTAATGATCTTTAAACTAAAAAGCCTTTATTTGCTCGGGGTCGGCCCCGTGTTTACGAGCTGCGTGTCCTGCGGACGCCGCGACGCGCTCGCGGGCTTTGTTTTTACGGCCGGGGGGATGAAGTGCGAGACTTGCCGGAAGCAAAACGAGGGATTCATTCCGGAGGGTATCGCGCGGATCGTTAGGTTTTTATATCTTACGAAACTCCCGGAACTTACCCC
>DGED01000025.1:0-1205 GCA_002385755.1 Caryophanales bacterium UBA3935
AAGGCTTCTTCTCTATTCTTTGGTAACATGGGAACTCCTTTCGTTAATGCTTATATTTTATCACCATTTGTTATCCCTGACAATATTTATTGAAATTTTTTCGATTTGATTTTTTTATTTCGTTTCACCGGAATATAAATCTCAAAATGATTATGGAGATTCTCAATTTTAACCGCGCCTTTTGGTCCCGCCTCGCCGTCAATGCACCATTGGCTTTCGGAGTCGACCGCGATCGCCAAACGGGAAACGGAGTAATATTTCATCGTCCGTTTGTTACGATAGCCAAACAGACCGGAAAGAAAAAGACGGATAATATTAAAAAAGCCTTTGTGCACGCCCTTTTTCACGATCATCACGTCAAAGCGCCCATCGTTTAAAAGCGCCTTGCGATTAAAGGGAAAACCGCCGACGCTCAGTGAATTTAATACAAGTATTAGCGGCGTTTCAAATTCCTCGACCCGGCCGTCGATTTCGACTTTTATTTTATTGATGCACGGCTTGATAATATCCTTAACGGCGTCAAAGCCATAGGCGAGTTTCCCGAACAGTCTTTTCAATTTCTGTTTCGTGCGGTAACTGATGCTTGTAAAAGTTCCGAGCGCGGCCACATAAATAAAATAGTTGTCGTTGATTCTTCCGACGTCGTGGTAAACCGTATGACCTTCGGCAATGACTTTCAACGCCTTTTTAATGTTCTTAGAGATTTTAAGGTTTCGGGCGATGTCGTTTACGGTCCCCGAGGGAATATAACCCAAAACGGGCCGGCGCGGTTGCGAAGAAATCCCGCCGGCGATCAAGTTAAAAGTCCCGTCGCCTCCCGCGAAAATTAACGCGTCGTATTTACCGCAGGCCTCGACCGCTTTGTTATAAGTATCCTCGGCCGACTTTGTTTCATATATATCGACATGAGCGAATTTCTCTTCCAGAACTTTTTTAATGTAATCGCGCTTTTTTTTAATTTTTCCTTTTCCGCTGTTCGGGTTATAAAGAAAAATGCAATTCATATTTTTCCTCCGCCTTAGTTAATTATATCCCAAATCAAAATAATTATCAACCGTTTCCCCGCTTTTTTCAGGCAATATTTAAAAAGGCCCGCTCGCGCGGACCTTAGTATTTTGTTTTTTCAATCGCTTCGCTAATAAATTGATTTTTATACAAGTTATAATACTCGCCTTTCAATCTCAATAACTCTTGATGCGAGCCTT
>DGED01000025.1:1419-5794 GCA_002385755.1 Caryophanales bacterium UBA3935
TTCATAACTGTGTCAAAAACCTCATGAATGACGACCTCGGTTTTGGTATCGATGGACGAGGTCGCCTCGTCCAGAATCAATATTTTCGGATCGGCAAGCAAAGCGCGGGCGAAACAAACGAGTTGCCTTTGCCCGACCGAAATTTTCGCGCCGCTTGACCCGACGTTGGTGTAATAGCCGTCGGGAAGCTCGCGGACGAACTCGTCGACTTTAACGGCCTTCGCTGCGGCGATTACCTCCTCGTCCGTCGCGTCCAGTTTCCCGTAGCGGATATTATCCATTACCGTGCCGTTAAAGAGGTGCGGCGTTTGGAGGACATATCCTAAATTGGAATGAAGCCAGGCGATTGAACGCTCGCGGTAATCCTTGCCGTCAATTAAAATCTCGCCCGACACCGGCTCGTAGAACCGGCAAATCAAATTCACGATCGTGCTCTTGCCCGAGCCTGTCGCGCCGACAAGCGCGACGGATGTCCCGGCCGGAATCTTCAGGCTAAAATTCTCGAGCACCGTTTCGCCTTCCTTGTATTTGAAGGTAACGTTTTTGAACTCGATATCGCCTTTGATCGATTCCCAGTTCTCCTTTTTCGGAGCGAAAAGGCTGCCGTATTTCTCGATTACCTCTACTTTGTCCGAAATTTCCGGTTCGGTCTCAATAAGGGAGATTAGCCGCTCGGCGGAAGCCTGGGCTTGCTGGAGTTCGGCGAGGATTCGCGCGACTTGCATCACGGGATCAAAAAAATGGGTCGTAAAGGTGAGGAACAGGTAAAGCGTCGCGAAGGAAAAGACGATATCGGGATTAAGGTAAAACCCCGCGCCCACCCGGACGGTAAGACCGGTGGCGATATAACTAATAACCAACACGATTGGGAAAAAGAGCGATGAGAAAATAATCGCCTTAAGCGAATCCCGGCGCATCTTCACGCACAGGGAATCAAACTCGCCGTGTTTTGTCTTTTCCAAAACGAGCGTTTTTGTTGTTTTAATACCCAATATTCCCTCGTTATAGGCGGCGGTGATTTTCGAGTTGGTTTTTCGCGCCTCGCGATAGGCGTAAAGAATTTTCTTCCGGAAAAAAACGCTCACGACAAATAATACCGGAAGCAACGCTGTAATAATCAAAGCCAACTTCCAATTAACGATGTAAAGCGCAACAATTATCGCGAGCATGTAAAGCGAGCCCCACAAAATATCAACGAGACCCCAGGAAAGAATCGTCGACAACCGGCGGGAGTCCGACGTCAGACGCGCCATAATCCATCCCGCGGGGGTTTTGTCATAATAAGCGAAGGGCAGTTCCTGCAGTTTCTTGAAAGCTTCCCCGCGCAGCTCATAACCGACCTCGACCTCAACGTATCCGGCCATCAAGATAAAGCCGGCGATCGTGATCAAATAGCCGATAATGATAAACAAAAACCCGCCGATATAATAAATCTTTTTTGTGAAATCGGGGTTGTCGCTAAAGAAAGTATCGATCGCGTAACTGTTTATAAACGGATACAAGATATCTAACGCCACAAGAAACACGACGAAAAACAACATGAGCAAAACATATCGCTTCTTTTTTAAAACGATTCTTAGGACTTTGCGCCAAATGCTCGTGTCAAATTTCTCGTAACGGTAATCAGTTTCTTCAAAATGTGTCATCCGGCGCCTCCCCTTTCTCCAGTTCCTTTGCGAACTCGCTCTCCAAAGCGCCTTGGATTTCCCATAAATGCTTGTAAAGACCCTCCCGGGCCGCGAGTTCCTGATGCGTGCCGACGGCGGTTACCTCGCCGTTATCCAAAACGATAATCTTATCGGCTTCCTTGGCCGTCGTTATCCGATGCGTAATAATAATCGACGTTAACTCTTTGTTGTTCTCCTTTAAAGCTTTCCTTATTTCCAAGTCGGTGCTTGTGTCCACGGCGCTTAAAGAATCATCAAAAATCAAAACAGGCTTATTCAAAAGCAGCATCCTGGCAATGGCGATTCTTTGTTTCTGACCGCCCGACAACGTCACGCCTTTTTCCCCGACAAGAGTGTTATACCCTTCTTCGAAATTAACGATGTCCTTGTGAATCGCGGCGATTTTCGCGGCGCGGTATACTTGTTCGGAATCAACTTCTTTGGCGGCGATTTTGATGTTCTCAAAAACGCTCGCGGCGTAGAGGAACGGATCCTGCAGGATAATTCCTATATGTTCTCTAATCCATGATTTCTTAATGTCTTTCAACTCGACGCCGTCAATTTTGACGCTTCCCTGATCGTAATCCAAAAGTCGGACAAGAATACCGGCGATCGTCGACTTACCGCTGCCGGTTTTACCGATGACGGCCACCGTTTCCCCCGCCTTGATGGAAAGGTTGATCCCGTTAAGCAAATGCTTGTCGGTGTCGTCGAATTTAAAAGTTACGTTCTCAAACTCGATATTCCCGTTAATGGGCGGTTCCAGCGTCCCGTCGCTAACGTATTCCGTGGGAATGGCAAGAATTTCGTTAACTCGGGAAGCCGCTACCGTAGCTTTTCCAAAATCGCCGATAATCCGGCCAAGGCCGCGAATCGGCCACACGAGCATGCCGATATACATCAGGCAGGCGATAATGTCTCCCGAGGAAATCAGCCCTCTTTCCGCAAGGTATATCGAGTAAACCACGGTCCCGAGATATTGTAACATCGTGAGAGCGTCGGATATGCCCCAATAAGCGGCCATCGCTTTTATTAGCTTGCGATTTTTATCGCGATAAGCGGCGTTCCGCTTTTCGAATTTTTCCACTTCGTGTATCTCGTTATTAAACGCTTTTACGACGCGAACGCCGTTGACATTTTCCTGCAACACGGTCGTCATATCGGCTTCCACTTCCTCAATCTCCTCGAATTTTTTCTTAACGTAAGCGTAATAAAATATCGAGAAGGTTAAGGTCAGCGGCAGCACGATTATCGTGACAAGCATGATGCCGGTGTTTATCCGCGACAACTGATACGCCCCCGCCGCAATCGAAGTGATGATAAATAGCAGTTGCGGGAGCTGGGAGCTTAAGAAACTCTTAACCGTGTCGACGTCGGACGTGCAACGCTGAATCAAGTCGCCGGTATCGGCGTTGTTATGATATTGATATGACAGGCTTTGAATATGAGTGTATAATTTATTCCTCATATCGTAAGCGACATTCTCGGCAAATCTTCCCTTGCTGTAACCGTCAATAAATATGATGATCCCCCGGGCGAGTTGGTATAAAACCAAACTTAACACCACGATTGTCACGGCCGTTAATGGGCTTTCGATTGATTTATAGAATTCAATCAAAAAAGAAGGTAGTGTTGTACTTCCTTCTTTACCGCTCAATATATAATCGACAACATATTTTGTGAACTGGGGAACATACGAATAAGTGAAGGGACTAATTATCGCGCACAAGACGATAACGATTAGTAACGGAACATAGGGTATTGCCCATTTAATAAGATGGATAAACCCCTTTCGCTTCTTCATTTTATTCTCCTATTGTTCTTTATTCTTCAAAACATTGTTCAAAATACTCAGTCAAAAGAACAAACCAATTATAATCGTAGTAACTGGGATCTTTTAAACTGCTGATATGATGAGCAACGCTTCGCGAAGCGTTGTCTCCTTCCCAATATATTAACGTCGGAAAAGATATATTCATATCCGATTCGATTTTTATATTGGTTAATTCCGCGGTTGATAAGGAATTAAGACGGAGATAATATATAGTTTTTACGTTAAACTCTTTTGCTATTTTATTAGTTTCATATACAAATTGATTGGCTTCTTCCAGTTCGTTAGAGCCAATATATACTTGAAAAGTTTCACCTCTTTCGATACGTTCCATTAAATCTTGATATTTGATTGATTTGAAAACATGATCCTTGCTGGTTAGACTCTCATATTCCTTCATGATAGCTTTTTTATCCCCGCCCCAGGGTATAGATAATAAAATAACCAGGAGGATGGCAAAGAGACCTAAGCCGATAACGATATAATAAAGCTTCTTGTCATTCACTGTTACATTCTCATTCATCAAGAAAACCTCCTTTTTATTGCCTTAATTATTATAACACAACCATTTTACATATGCAATCTAAAAAAATTATATTGTTTCCAATGCATTTATATTATTTTGTTAATTATCAAAAATTATAACCTGTTTATCCGGTATTTTAACTTCATTTTCCCTATGACAACTAAAAAAAAGAGTGTCAGCGAAAACCGCTAACACTCTTTTTATCCGTTTAATTACGCGAAAACCTTAAGATTGTCCACCAGAATTCTGGCAATATTTCCATCACTCCCGCCTTCGGCATAAAACCTGAAAAGCGAGCCCTCTAGGTCATAAACCGTGAATGTGTTGATATCCAGAGAATCGCCCAATTCT
>DGED01000042.1:0-31964 GCA_002385755.1 Caryophanales bacterium UBA3935
TAGCGGCGGCGGGTTTGCCGACATACTCCACGGTAAATTCTTTAATCCTCACGACATATCCTTCATAACTCTGAAGGCTTTCCGCATCCTCGTCCACGTCGCGGATCATCACTTCGGTGCCGGAATCCTTGATTCTAATCTTATGCGGGTTAACGAGCTGCCTGCCGTAATCCGTGGTATCGGCGGCCTGGCAATTAAATTCGATAACGTCGCCAATCTTAATCACTTCCATCCCGCTCGCGAAAGAATGATACAGGAAGATGCCCGCTTTTGAGGACTCGCCCGTGTCTTTGTTTAAAGTTTCTTCCAAGTCTTCAATGTATAGGCTGCTCCCGACTTTTCTTATTACCTGGGCTTTCAGTTTCATCGTGACGCCGGTCGAATAACTGGAGAAGTTATCCCGCAAATCGGCGATGGTCGCTTCAACCACTTCCGTGTCATAGTTGAAATCGGGATCCTTCTCGCCGAACACCCTTAACCTGGTTTCATAAGCTTTTTGAAACGCCAAGTCAAAGACCTCGTAATATTTGGAAGCGTCGCCGCCCGTGAAATAGGAGAAACATTGTTCGATGATTTCCAAATTCAAAAGCCGTAAATCGGCGCCTTCTTCCGGACGATACCAAACGTAACCCAAATAACGGTCTCCGGTGGTATCCAAAACCGGCGGTTTCCCGACTTCTTCGGCCTCCAGGACGATTTCATGGGCATTTTCCAACTTTTGAGAGACAAAAGCCGACGCCGCCCGTCCCCAAGGCATTATCCTGATCGTTGATTCGGGGGTGTTGATGCCCAACAGTCTTATTTTAATCGTCTCGAACCCGCTCGGCGGGGAAAAATGCGCCGTGTCTCCGTCAATGACCCGGACTAAATCCACGCGGCCGATGCCGTGGTTCAAAAAGTTCTTGTTTTTGTATTCATGGATTAATCTTAAGTCATCGGTATATTCGGTTTGAAGTTCATCAACCGTAATCGGCTTTTTCTCGTTGTCGTTGCCGTTATCTGTATTAACGCACGCCGCTAACGAAAAGCCTAAAAAGAAGACAAATATTAAGAGGAGAAATTTTCTTAAATATCGCGTGTTTTTCATTGTTTGTCATCCTCTCGTTTAATTATTCTTCACGTGAGGCTTAAGTTCGCGGTATGCTTGCTGGATTCTTTTCGTAATATCGGCGTTGCTTACGATAACGGCGGTAAACAGTTCTCCGACCGTATCGCGAATCTCGGCGGAACCGGTAAACGCCGGGTCAACGAACATCGTAAAGCCGCGCTCCGGATAACTCAAGGCGACTTTAACGGCTTCGGACCATAATTTTTGATCAAGCGCCGGGTCTTCCAAAAACTCTTTATATTCTTCGGTCTCGTAAGCGGAAGTTCTGACCGGCAAATACCCGCCGGTGTTCACGGCAAATTTGGCGGTGTTTTCCGGCTCAAGCATAAACTTGATAAACAACCAAGCCGCTAGTTTTTCCGCGTCGGAGTTTTGATTGAGCATCGCGATATTCGTTCCCTGCTGGATAACGAATTTTTTATCTTCGCTGTAATACGGTATCGGCGCCGCGCCAAGCTCGTATTCATATCGGCCGGAGGCGTTGTAGGCTACTCCCGCCGAGGATCCCACGGTCATTACGACTTGAATCGTTTCCACAAGGTCGCTGTTGTATTTTTTATTAAAGCTTGCCGCGAGGGCGAAGACCCTTTGTCTCGCCATATTTTGAAAATACGCGAGAGCGGATTTTGCTTCTTCGTTATCAAAGAGTATGTACCCTTTTTCAATATGAACGCGTTCCGTGTATTTGCCGCCAAACTGACGGACAAGGGTAATAAAGGCGTTGTCGCTCGAGTCATAACTGAAGGGGTAGAACTGCGGGGCGGGAAGATTGTCGGACAAATAATCAGACATCTTTAGGTACGTGGTTTTATTGCCCGAAACCGACTCAACAAAAATCTCGTCGGCATCGCCGTTTTTAACCTTTTGGATAATTTCTTTTCCTAACGTGTCCAATTCCCCCCACGTCTGCGGGATTTTGTTCACATAATTATCGCCGTATAGCTCCTTAAAGAAAGTCCGGTTATAGACCAACACCTCCGTCGATTTGTTGAAGGGAAGACCGTAGTAGTCCTCGGGGTAATCGGGGTGAAAATCCCGGTTTTCCGGCATATAAACATCAACAAAATCCTCCAATTCCGCCTTTGTATAACCGACGTCTTTGTCATTGATAAACTGTTGTAGATTGACCAAAGCGCCGGCGGAAAAATAACTGGCGAAATGGTCCGGATAGCCGATTATCAAATCGGGCGCGTTATTGCTGTTAATGTCTCCGATCGTCGTCTTTAACAGAGCGGAGTAATCGCCGCCGACCGTTTGAAGATCGACCGTGATATTCGGGTATTGGTTTTCAAAGGCCTTGATTAAATCCGGCAAAGCCTGGGACACAACGCCCGAGCGGACGCGGAAAGATATAGTGATATTCTCGTCCTCAATATCCTCATACTTCAATACCTTGTAATCAAATCGAGCTATTGAGGAAATTTTGGCGCAACCGACTAAAGCATAAACGCCAACAAAAAATAAAATAAAAATTATAATTTTTTTCTTCATATATCCTCACCTTATTTATATATTTTTATCCTTTAATGCCGCTGCGGGAAACGCCGCGCATTATGTATTTTTTACACGCGAAAAACACGATAAGAAGGGGAACCGTAACCATTGTGGAACCGGCCATTTGCAAGTTCAGAATCGATTTTTCCCCGGAAGAGTCGATCGCGTTTCTTAACCCTTCTAGCAAACCGTTGCTGACCAGCAGGTGATAATTCGCCGCGGTGCTGTTTTCGGCGTTCGTTACGAGCGTCGGCCAGACAAAGGCGTTCCACACGCCGATCATGCTCAAGATAATTATCGTCGTAATCGTCGCGCTCGCGATCGGTATCATGATTTTCCAAAGATACTTAAAATCCGAAGTGCCGTCCACTTTGGCGGCCAAATAAAGCTCGTTGGGGATTTGGCGGAAAGTCTGCCTTAGGAAAAACGTGTAAAAGACGCTGCCGACAAACGGCAAGGTTAACGTCCCGAAAATTTTCCAGATACTGTCCGAGCGAACCCAACCAATCGTGGAAAACGTGTAGTAATTCCCAACGACGAATATCTCGCCCGGGATCATCATCGTCATCAGGAATATCCCGAAAATCAAGTCTCGCCCCTTAAAATTTAAACGGGAAAAAGCGAAAGCGGCGAGAATGGTCAAAACCACCGTTCCCGTGGTCGTAAAGAGACCGACCAGGAAAGTGTTTCTGAACATCAAGTGAAACAACATCGGCTTAAACATCCATTCCCCGCCGATTGATCCCGCTTCCTTCTTTATCCCGGTAATCAAATCTTTATAATTGCTCCATTGCCAGTCCCACGGCCACAAAGCTTTCCAAGATCTGTCAACCGGCAATAAGGTTAATCTGTCGGAAGTAATCTCCCAACTTTCCTTTAACGAACTGATAATCATCCAGTAAAAAGGCACAAAAATATAAAGGGCCATTAGCGTCAAGAATAGATAAGTCAAAACTTTGCCGATTATTTGCTTCGTTCGGAAAAGTTTTAATTCTTTCGGATTTAAATACATTTCCCTGTTCATACCGATTCCTCCTAATAATGGACCCTTTTCTTGCTGATTTGCAATTGTAGCAAGGTAATAATCAGAATGATGAAAAACAAGATTAACGATGCCGCCGCCGCGACTCCGTAAGGCGTCCCGCCGACATCCATCTTATCGTAAATATAACCCACAACCGTAATCATTAAATTCGAATTTCCGGCCGGGCCGTATCTTCCGGTGCCGAAAATGGCGATAACGCTGGAATATGCTTTAAAAGCGCCGATAAAGGAAGTTATGGTGATATATAAGATCATCGGCGAAAGCAGCGGAACGGTGATTTTCGTAAATACCCGCCATCTCGGGGTGGCGTCAACCTGCGCCGCCTGATAATATTGTTTGTCGATGCTTTGCAGGCCGGACAAGAAAACAATAATTTTAAACGCGAGCCCGTTCCAGACGGTATACACGGTTAAAACGACCAAAGCCGAAGCGAAGGTAACCTCTGTCACCCCCGTCGCCGTCGTTCCGTTAATCCAGGCGAACCCGACCATATTGAATAACTTGTTCACGAGGCCGTAATTTTGATGGAACAAGGTGGCGAAGACCATCCCGAGAGCAATCGTGTTGGTCACGTAGGGTAAGAAAAATATCGTTTGAAAAAAGCCGCGAAGTTTCTTTATCGAATTTAACGCGACCGCGATTCCCAAGCCGATAATTACCGTGAGCGGCACGGACACGACAACGATAATCGCGGTGTTCCTTAGCGCATGCCAAAACAGCGGGTCGGTTAAGACGGTTTTAAAATTGGCGATGCCGACTTTAATGAACGTACCGCCGGTGATCCAGCGATAGCCGCCAAGCTCTCCGTGGGAAATCGATCTACCGCCGTAGGAAAAGTCGTCTAGGAAAGCCCAGATAAATGAGTTTATTATTGGCCAGAAAGTAAAAACCAACATAAAAAGCATCATCGGGGCCAAAGCCAGCGCCGCGCGCCAGCCGTCTTTCTTATACTCTATCATTATTTATATCTCTCCCCGGTGGATTTGTTAAAGACGAAAAGTTTTGCGCATTCGAATTTAACCTGCTCTCCCGGAACCAAGCGATATTCGCTCGGAATAATGGCGCGGATTTTTACATCCATGCCGTTTAAAAAGCATATAAGCATCGTGTCGCGGCCGATATGTTCCACCATGTCGACCGTCGCTTCGATTTTTCCGTTGTCGGATAATTTTAAATATTCCGGCCTTAATCCGATAAAAACATCCTGATCCGGTTGATTAATGCCTGAATCTATTAACGCTCCGTTATCTAGCAAGCATTTACCCGCCTTTAGTTTGCCGGGGACGATGTTAATCGGCGGGTTCCCCAAAAACTTGGCCACGAACATATTGACGGGATCTTCATACACGTCCTGCGGATGACCGATTTGCTGTTTCAGCCCCTCGTTCATGACAATTATCTCGTCGGATATGCTCATAGCCTCTTCCTGATCGTGCGTGACAAAAATCGTCGTGATCCCGGTTTCCTTCTGAATTCTTCTTATCTCCTCGCGCGTTTGCAGCCGCAGTCGCGCGTCCAAATTCGACAAAGGTTCGTCCAAAAGCAACACGCGCGGTTCCTTTACCAAAGCCCGGGCGATAGCGACCCTTTGCTGTTGGCCGCCGGAAAGTTGGTTAGGTTTGCGATCCATTAAATCGCCGATATGAACCAGCTCCGCCATCTTTTGCGCCCTGACCATCGCTTCCTTCTTCGGTACGCGCACGTTCTCCAAGGGAAACATAATGTTTTGCCTAACCGTCATGTGCGGATAAAGCGCGTAATTTTGAAAAACCAAACCGATTCCCCGCTTTTCCGGCGGCGTGTTTGTAACGTCTTCGTCGCCAAAAAATATCGCGCCGGCATTGGGTTTGTACAAACCGGAAATCAGATATAACGTTGTCGATTTACCGCATCCCGAAGGCCCCAATAAACCGACAAGCTTTCCGGCGGGAATCGTCACGTTAAAATTGTTTACCGCTACCGTAACCTTCCCTTTTTTGTCGACAAATTCCTTCGTCAAATTTTGTAATTTCACAGCGACGCCGCTGTGAAAATCATTCCTATCCGGAACGTCTTTGGTAGTTTCCTTATTCATTTTTTTCTCCTCGGTGCCTTTATTTCTTACTTTAATTATAACATAGACTTATATTCAAAGTAAATGTAAATATCAAAAAACAAAGCATTCGCTAATTAATAACAATTTAACATAATTTTTTCTTCAAAAAAAAGAACTATCACTAGATAGTTCTCTTCTTGAGATAATATCCGTTTTTGTCCATTCGTTATGGTTATAGTTTTTCACCCTAAAAAACTATAACTTCCAATTGTATGGGGGCCTTATTTGCCGAGAAATAACCATACGGCAAAAACGGCGCCAAACAAAAACAAGAAGAAAATAAATGATTTTGTGCCTTTGAAGACCCACCTGAACAGGCCAATCAATAAGATAATACCCACGAAAACAGTAATTAACGCGTAAATTGTATATTCGCCTTTGCTTAAAAAATTTATTATTTTGTTGATAATGGGGGCTAAAAATTTCGCGATAAACTCGTCGGCCTTGTCAAAAAGTTTAACGATCGTGTCTTTCATCCTCGTTCTCCTTCTTACAGATTATTCCTCACCCCATTATACTACATATCTTTTCGCCCTTCAAGTGATTTTACTAACGTGATTTCGTCTGCGTATTCAATGTCCCCGCCGGCCGGCAAACCGTAACCGATGCGGGTTATTTTGACATTGCTGTTTTCCAGTTGTTTCTTAATATACATTGCCGTCATTTCGCCTTCTACAGTGGCTGCCGTGGCAATGATCACTTCTCCCGGAGCTTCGGATGAAACCCGGTTCACTAATGACTTGATATTTACCTCATTGGGTGAAATTCCTTTCAGGGGCGAAATCAAACCGTTCAAGACGTGATAGCGGCCATCGTACTGGTTGGTTTTTTCAAAGGCAACCACGTCCCTGCTGCTTTCGACAACCAGTATCGTGTTGCGACGATCGGAATCGGAGCAAATTTCACACCTCTCGCGGTCAGTTAAAACGCCGCATTGAGAACAGTATATAACATCGGTTTTAAGGTTTAAAAGGCTTTGACTGAAACGAACGATGTCTTCGTCTTTTAATTTAAAAAAAGTGAAAAAAGCAAGCCGTTCCGCCGTTTTCGGGCCGATGCCCGGATACATTTGAAAACTTTCGATAAGGCGCTTCAAGGCCTCGGGATATTTCATTAAAACAAACCGCCAAACGACCCCAATAAATCGCTGTATTTCCCCATCTTCTCTTTTATCGCCTTATCTATTTCTTGATAAGCCTGATTGCACGCGGCGACGATCATTTCCCCCAAAATCTCCAAATCTTCCGCCGAATCGGCTTGAAACCCTTCTTCGATATTTACTTTTACCAGCTCTTTCGTGCCCTTCACCTCAACGTTCACGACGCCGCCGGCCGAAGCGTAAAAAGTGGTTGATTCGATTTCCTGCTGGGCCGCGACCATCTCTTCCTGCATTTTCTTTACCGTTTTTAACAAATTTTGATTCATGTCAGCGCTCCTTTTTATCTAATTTTAACAAAATCCTCGCCGAAAATCTTAATCGCCTGATCGATAAGTTTTTCCTGCCGTTCCAAAAAATCCTGGTTTTCTTTCTTGACGTCCAAACTTGGGTCGTCAATCGGGGTTAATTTCGGGAATCTGACCCCGATATTATATTGATTGATATATTCGTTCCTTTTTTCGCTCCAGACCTTTTCCGGAAGGGCAATATAATTATACGTGTCGCCTAAATTTTTATACAGCAAATTCAGGGCTTCGCGTTTAAATTTAATTTTCATGACTTGATTGCATAAAGAGGCGTTAGGATAAACCAAAATAAACTCTTTGTTTCCGACGGCGACGATTTGTCCTTCCTGCAACAGGTCGGCGATGTCCAACTGCTCGTGAGTGGCGTTGTTATGGAGCGTCTTCCATAACTCCATTACCCTGACCTTGTCCTCGCGCGCTTCCTGAGTTCGCGAATCATGAAGAATCCGTTCGACGACTTCCACTTGGTAATTACTAAAGGGATCGTTGGCCAGATTCCGCAAGGATATATTTTTATAAGGCGCGGCGCTTTTCTCCTCGGCGTTTTCCGCCGCCGGGGAAGATTCTTTTTGTTCGGACGGCAACGACGAAAAATCGGTAACCGGGATTTCCTCGTTGCGCACGGTTCGCACCAACCGGGAGTGTTCTTTATTGATTACTTCCTTCTCGTTGTCCCGCGGTCTTTTCTCCTCGTTATCCGTCGCGGGCGCTGCCGATTCCTCCGCGGCGGGCCCCTCGGATGTTTGAGTCATATCATCCGCGGCGCTTTCCCGGGTGACGGATTCTTCCGAGACGGAGGCTGTCTCTTTAACATCTTCGCCGTTAAGCTCGGTTTCGTCAAACAAAACGACCTGTCCTTCCACGACCCGGCTTTTCGGTTTTTTAGCGGCGGGCGCGGGTTCCGGAGACTGGAGCCTCATCTCAATATTGTTAATTTTGCTTATGATCTGATCAAGTTTAATCCTTGTTTCTTCTTTTATCCTGTCTTCAATATATTCTTCTATATTTTCCCGGAATCCGGAGAATTCTTTTTCCATGCCGAAGTCGGCGTTCGCGTCGGGGGATGCCGTTTCGATTGTTTTGATTTTTTCGACCAATTTGTGCAAATCGAGTTTATTCAGCTCCTCGACGATCCGAATAATTCTTTTTTCCAGGTTGTTGACTTTTTCCTGCAAACCGACGGATGCTTCCTCGTTTACGCTTCGTAAGCGCTGCTCGAGAGCGGCGATTTTGTGTTCGACGTCGCCGTCGGCATACCCGTTAATCATTTTAACAAGGGCGACCTCCAAATAGATATGCGGCGCCGCGGTCGTTCTGATTCTTGACTGGATATCGCTTAACGCGTCAACGTAATAGAATATTTTTTCTTCCTCGACCATCTCGGCAAGTTTTTTAAATTCTTCTTTTTCAAAAATGTAACGGGAAAAGTCGGTCGTGTCAATGTTTTTATAAAGCAAGACGTCGCGATAAAACTGAATCATCCCGCTTACTATTTTGTTTATCTCTTTCCCCATGATGACCAAATCATTAACCGTCTTAATCGCCGAGTTAATGTTTTTTTCTTCAAAACAATAAGCCAATTCTATCATTTTGTCATAATTCAAGTTGCCGGTGACCGAGTTGACATCGTCGATAGTTATCACGTCGTCGGTGAAAGACACGGCTTGATCCAAATAACTCAAAGCGTCGCGCATTCCTCCCTCGGCGCCTTCAGCTATGGCGATAACGGCTTCCTCGGTAATATTAATTTTTTCCTCGGCGGCCACCTTTTTTATCATCGCCGAGATTTGCTTAACGCTTAAGGACTTAAAGTCAAACCTTTGGCATCGCGAGATAATCGTCGGCAACACTTTATGCGGCTCGGTTGTGGCGAGGATAAAAACGACATGCTTCGGCGGCTCTTCCAATGTTTTAAGCAAAGCGTTGAAAGCGCCCGTGGTAAGCATGTGAACCTCGTCAATAATATATACTTTGTATTTGGAGCCGCTGGGCAGGAACTTTACCTTCTCGCGTATATCCCTAATTTCCTCGACGCCATTGTTGCTGGCGGCGTCGATTTCAACCACGTCGGGGCTGTTTGACGACGCGATTTCCTGGCAAACCAGGCATTTCCCGCAAGGCTCGGCTTCGCGTTTGTTTTCGCAATTCAGCGCTTTTGCTAGAATTCGCGCCACCGTCGTCTTTCCCGTCCCTCGCGGACCGGTAAATAGATAAGCGTGAGAAATCTTCCCGCTGGAAATTGAATTCTGCAAAGTGCGGACGATTGCTTCCTGGCCGACCACTTCCGAGAATTTTTGCGGGCGGTATGCGCGATATAAGGCTTTGTAAGACATTGAAGTCGCCTCCCTTGTAATATTATAACATATACTTTATTAATTTTAACGGTTTTTTTTTATTTTTTCTTTAAAATCTTTCCTTTTATAATATTCCGCCTTGATTTTTCATATTTATTGTTGAAAGGGGAGAGCGTTATCGAAGCTATATTAACTTTCGCCGGCGGGCTATCGGTGTTTTTATTTGGTCTTAATTACATGCGCCAAGCGTTGGTTAGGGTTAGCGGCGACCGCATAAAAACATTTGTCGCGAAGGCGGCGGGAAATAAATTCAGAGCCTTGATCACGGGGATTGTTATCACGACATTTATCCAGTCTTCCTCCGGGGTAACGGCTATCGTCGTCGCTCTCGTTTCCGCCGGGATAATGACCATGTATCAGGGCATAATGATCATGATCGGCGCTAATATCGGGACGACGACAACCGCTTTTCTTTTTGCCTTTCAAATAGAAAAATACGGCCTTCTGATTGTGTTTTTCGGTTTTTTCCTTAGTTATTTCAAAAACAACAAGTTAAACCGCGCCGGCGACGTCCTTACGGGTTTGGGCCTGCTCCTGCTGGGGATAAATATAATGAATTCTTTTTACGCGAATTTGTCGCGATCGAATATTATTGATTACATCATGCGATTCTCGCGCAACCGATTCGCGAGCTTTTTCATCGGAACGGCGGTTAGCGCCCTGTTGCAATCGTCAAGCGGGACGATAAATATTGTCCAGAACTTATTCGCGATAGACGCCGTCAACTTGGCGGCGGCGGTCAGCCTGGTGCTCGGAGCAAATCTCGGAACGACGATCGCGAGTTTAGTGGCGGCCGTGTCGGCGACCAAAGAAGCAAAAACCGCCGTCAACGTTAATATCGCTTTTAACTTGATCGGAGGCGTTGTCTTCGTTATTTTTCTTCTTCCTTTTTGCGATTTACTAACATATCTTAAAACCCACAGTTCTCTTATCCCCAATAAAAAAATAATGGTCGCCTACTCGCATTTGCTCTATAATATCGCCGCGACAGTGATTTTTTACTTCTTATATGATTCTCTGATTACAAAAATCATAAAAAGACAAGAAAACATTAACCTAAATTTTCCGAAAAATAAATTGACAACGCCGTAATAGTGTGCTAAAATACCGATATAATAACATATGGCGTTGAAGAGAAAAGTACCCAAATCCCTTTGTCCAGTGAGCCGGGGATAGTGCAAACCCGGCCAAACATTTGGCGAAAGAACACTCGGAGCCGTTAGAAGAATAAAGTAGAACTAACCGTCTCGCCCGCGATACTGGGCCTATGAGCGCAAGTTATTTGAATTAAGGTGGCACCGCGGAAATTTTTCGTCCTTAAGTTTTTCTTAAGGGCTTTTTATATAATCACATCACGAAGGAGCAAATTATGAAAACAACCGTTAAATTTCTGAATGAAAATTATCTTTCGTTGGAAAAGAAAAACGTAACCGTTCAGGGATGGGTTCGCTCAAACCGAAGCCAGAAAGAGTTTGGTTTTCTTGTTTTGAATGACGGGTCAGCTCTTTCTAATCTGCAAATCGTATATGACAGTTCTTTGCCCGACTTCGGCAAGGTTGCGAAATACGGAGTAGGGGTCGCCGTAACCGCGACCGGGACCCTGGTTCTCACTCCGGAGCAAAAGCAGCCCTACGAGCTAAAAGCGACGAACATCATTCTGGAAGGCGATTGCCCGCCCGACTATCCAATCCAGCCGAAACGCCATACGCGCGAGTTTTTGCGCGAGCAGGCGCATTTGCGGATGCGTACCAATTTATTTAACGCGGTGTTTCGCGTTAGAAGCCTTCTCTCCTTCGCCATCCATAATTTTTTCCGTGAGCGGGATTTTATCTACGTTCACACGCCGATAATAACCGCCAACGACGCGGAAGGGGCCGGGGAAACATTCGCGGTCACCACTCTTGATCTGGAAAACCCTCCGAAAGTAAACGGGAAAATTGATTATTCCCGCGACTTCTTCGCAAAACCCGCCAACCTCACCGTCTCCGGCCAACTGGAGGCCGAGGCTTTTGCTTTGGCGTTTAAAAAGGTTTATACTTTCGGCCCGACTTTCCGCGCCGAAAATTCCAACACCCCGCGCCACGCTTCGGAATTTTGGATGATAGAGCCGGAAGTGGCGTTTGCCGATATCCACGACATCATGGATATTGTCGAGGACATGATTAAGTACGTCATCGATTATGTTTTGAAACACGCTGACGAGGAAATGAAATTTTTCGACGCCTTCGTCGCCCCCGGGAAAATCGAGCAATTAAAAAAACTGGTTGGCGCCACGATTTACCGCTGCGATTATCGGGACGCCGTCAAAATATTATCCGGGGCGAGCCAAAAATTCGAGAACAGGATAAAATACGGCGACGATCTCGCGACAGAACACGAAAAATACTTGACTGACGTTCATTTTAAATCCCCCGTATTTATTGTCAATTGGCCGAAAGACATCAAGGCTTTTTATATGCGGCTTAATGACGACGAGGAAACCGTCGCCGCCGTCGACCTGCTAGTGCCCGGCGCGGGCGAGCTCGTCGGCGGAAGCCAGCGCGAAGAGCGTTATGATTATTTAACCCGGCGGATGGCTGAAATGAAGATACCTGCCGATGAATTGAAATGGTATCTTGACCTCAGGAAATACGGCGGTGTCGTTCACTCCGGTTTCGGCGTCGGGTTCGAGCGCCTAATAATGTATATTACCGGCGTCGAAAACATCAGGGACGTGATTCCCTTCCCGCGCACGCCTAAAAATTGCAATTTCTAAGGCAAAAGACTGCACGTTAATGCAGTCTTTTTTTGTTAGGTGAGCGTTAGTCCGGCGCTGGCATATCCCCGGATTTCCGTTATCCCTCTTCCCCCGTTTGCTTCCGAGTAAAACACCAACAGCAACCTGCTCCCGGCGTTAATCTTGAGATTTATTCCTTTTTTCACGGCGCATGCGATTTTTATGTCGCCCGTATTGCCGTAAAAGTCCGGTTTTAAAGCAAGCAAAGTTTCTTTGATTGGTTTAAAGATATTCGCGCTATTGTCGGCGTGATATAATTGCGCTTTGACGGTAATGACGCTGTTGCCGTAGACGCCGGTTTGTATGTTATAAAAGGTCGCGGCCAGCGCGTCGATCGCGAAGGTTTCCGGAAGCGTGATCGCGAAATTAGCGAATTCATCGTCCAGATTAATTTGCTCGCCGAAATAATTTATCGAAATGTCGCTTACGCCGAAGCCGACAAAAGCCGGGAATGCCGCCATTCCGCCGGGCCTGGTGCCAAGTTTAATATCATTGCCGGAAGCAAACGGCAAATAAAGCCGACAAACGGGGCGTTCGGCTCGAAGGTCGCATTCGGGGACGCGGGTATTTCCCATTACATCCTCCCTCTCGTATTCGTTTACTTTATATAATATGGCGAAACGCGGATTTGTCATTCACAATAACCCATAGGCATAAAAAAAACCGCGAATTTTACTTCGCGGTTTGATTGCGGTAATTATTTACCGTGCTTAATCGTCGCCTGCGCGGCCGCCAACCTGGCGATCGGAACGCGGTAGGGAGAGCAGGAAACATAATCCAAGCCGGCTTTATGGAAGAATTCGATCGAAGAGGGCTCCCCTCCGTGTTCGCCGCAAACGCCGAGTTTTAAATCGGGTTTGGCTTTTCTTCCCAATTCGCAGGCAAGCTCCACCAATTGACCCACGCCTTCCTGGTCAAGTTTCGCAAACGGATCAAATTCATAAATCCGTTTCTCGTAATAATGGGTAAGGAAGGTCCCGGCGTCGTCGCGGCTGAAGCCGAACGTCATCTGCGTTAAATCGTTAGTACCGAAACTGAAGAAATCGGCTTCCTCGGCGATTTCTTTAGCGCGCAAACAAGCGCGCGGAATCTCGATCATAGTCCCGATTTTATAATCGCAGGTCATGTTGTGGGCCGCGAGCAACTCGTCGGCTTTTCTCACGACTATATCTTTAATATATTTTAGCTCTTTTTCATCGCCGATAAGCGGAATCATAATCTCCGGCGCGGCGGTGTATTGGGGATTTCTTTTCTTGACGTTTATCCAAGCTTCGATAACGGCCTGGGTTTGCATTTCCGCGAGTTCGGGATGAGAGACGGAAAGACGGCAGCCGCGATGCCCGAGCATCGGGTTAAACTCGTGCAGTTCCGAAATCTTCGCCCGAAGCCGCTCGACGGTGATGCCAAGTTCCGCGGCGATCGCTTTAATTTCTTCCGGATCGGTGGGGAGGAACTCGTGCAGCGGCGGGTCCAGATACCTGATGGTGACGGGAAAGTTGCCCATCGCCTCAAATATCTTTTCAAAATCATCCCTTTGCATCGGCAATAATTTATTTAATGCGCGGGTTCTTTGTTCCGTCGTTTCGGCAACGATCATCTCGCGCATCGCCGTAATGCGCTCGGAATCAAAGAACATGTGCTCCGTCCGGCAAAGACCGATTCCCTCGGCCCCGAATTCCTTCGCTTGCAAAGCGTCGACCGGCGTGTCGGCGTTGGTCCTTATTTTAAGTCTTCTTATTTCATCGCACCAGTTCATGAACTTCTCAAAATTGCCGGTAATTTTCGCCGGTACGGTCGGGATTCTTTCGCCGTATATAGCGCCGGTGGAACCGTCAAGAGAAATCCAATCGCCAAGATTATATTTTTTGCCGTTAAGCTTGAAATATCCTTCTTCCTCGTAAATCTCAAGCGCCTTGCATCCGGAGACGCAGCATTTCCCCATTCCGCGGGCGACAACCGCCGCGTGGGAAGTCATGCCGCCGCGGGCCGTGAGGAAGCCCTCGGAAACGTGCATTCCTTCGATGTCTTCCGGCGAGGTCTCGAGCCTTACCAGAATCACTTTCTTGCCTTCCTCGGCATATTCAAGCGCTTGTTTTATATTGAAAACGACCTGGCCGGTAGCCGCGCCCGGCGACGCCGGCAAGCCTTCGCCGATTATTTCGGCTTTTTTAAGGGCCGCGTCGTCAAACTGCGGATGCAACAAAGTATCGAGCTGCTGCGGTTGGACGAGCATTAAAGCCCGTTCTTTGGATATTTTGCCTTCTTCAAACATCTCGACCGCGATCCGTAGAGCGGCTTGCGCCGTGCGTTTGCCGCTACGGGTTTGCAGCAGGTACAATTTATTGTTTTCAATCGTAAATTCAATATCCTGCATATCTTTGAAATGATTTTCCAATTTCAACGCCAAATCGGCGAACTGCTCGTAAATCTCGGGCATCGCTTTTTTAAGTTCCGATATTGGGGACGGCGTCCGAATTCCCGCGACGACGTCTTCGCCCTGAGCGTTGATCAGATATTCGCCGTAAAGTTCGTTTTCGCCGGTTGCCGGATTTCGCGTGAACGCGACCCCGGTCCCGCAGTCATCGCCCATATTGCCGTATACCATCGATTGGACGTTAACGGCCGTTCCCCATTCGTAAGGTATATGGTTTATTTTGCGATAATAATTGGCGCGCGGGTTATCCCAAGAACGGAACACGGCGTTAATAGCCCCGAACAACTGTTCTTTCGGGTCGCTCGGAAAATCCGTCTTTAGTTCGCTGCGGTAATATTCTTTAAAGCGAGTAACCATTTCTTTAAAATCATCGGCTGTGAATTCCGTGTCTAACTCGATGTTTCGCTCTTTTTTCATCTCGTCAATTATTTCTTCGAACTGCGACTTTGAGAGCCCCATTACGACGTCGGAATACATTTGAATGAAACGCCGGTAAGAATCGTAGGCAAAACGGGGATTTCCGGTCTTCTCGGCCAACCCTTTGACCACGGTGTCGTTTAATCCCAAATTAAGAATCGTATCCATCATCCCGGGCATCGATACGCGCGCTCCGCTCCGAACCGAAACCAACAGGGGATTTTCGGGGTTACCGAATTTTTTCTCCGTGATTTCTTCCAATTCTGCCAGCGCCGCGTTTATCTGACCGACGATGTCTTCCGATAATTTACGATCATTATTGTAATAAAAGGCGCATGCCTCGGTTGTAACGGTGAACCCTTGGGGAATCGGCAGACCCAATTTTGTCATTTGGCCCAGATTGGCGCCTTTTCCGCCGACAAGATTCCGCATTGTTTCGTCCGTTTCCGTGAACATGTAAACATATTTGGTTTTTGCCATGCATACCTCCTGATTATTATATTTCGATTATAACATATCCGGTTTTAAAACTCAATTAATCATATAAATCCAGAAAAGAAAATGTTTTCCCACGATGTCGCCATTTTATCGCGCGATCCAAATTTATATTTGCGCCGCTTCGGAAAATATTAATATCTATATCCTTGTTAGTTTTTTTAAGTTGCGAGATAAGCTTTTTTATTTCCGCGCGCGCCGAATCGCGCTCGCCGGCAATTTCGCAACCGCAATCGCCCGTTTCGATGCCCGCATAGCGCATAAAATTAGCGATATCCTTTTCTTTCACGTAAATCATCGGCCTGATAAGTTCCATTCCGGGAAAATTCGTTGACTTCAGTTTCGGCATCATGAGCTCGAAACTCCCGGCAAAGAAAATGTTCATCAAAATCGTTTCGATCGCGTCGTTGAAATGATGTCCCAAGGCTATTTTGTTACAGCCGCAATCTCTGGCGAACTCGTACAAAGCCCCGCGACGCATCCGCGCGCAGATATAGCAAGGTTTGTCCCCCGCTAGTTTCGTCGCCGTCTTGAAAATGTTCTTTTCTTTAACCAAAACCGGAATCTTCAAACGGCGAGCGTTATCCAAAAGGCTTTGGAGATGCTCTTCGCCGTAGCCGGGATCAATCGCGATGAATTTAAGGGAAAATTTAATTTTCCCGCGCCTTGCCGTTTCCTGAAACAGTTTGCCCATCACAAAACTGTCTTTCCCGCCGGAAAGACAGACGGCGACGCGGTCGCCGGACGAAATCATCTTGTAGTCGTCAAGAGCGTTTACAAAGGGACGATACAGTCTCGAGCGGTAAGTTTTGATGAGCGCCTTTTCTATTGCCGCAATATTCATATTTTACCTCAAAACAAAGGGCGCATACGCCGGTTTTATTTTCTCGACTTTTTGGCTTTCCCAGCGGTTTTTTCGGCATAGGCGGTTTCCGCAAGCCAAGCAATGTAAAACGAGAAAGTGATAACTCCGACGATAATAAAAGCAATTAGCGAAATCCACCATAGATAATGCTTGAACAACCATTTGAGATAATCCGAATTCCGCAGGTTTTGCATGTAACTCGGGGTCCAGTCTTGGTAATCAAGTTTCTCGGGATCGCTGTAATACCCGTCCAATTCCAATTCGATGACTTTTGTCTGTAAGGGCAGCTGGTTTTCGTCGAGAACTTCTTCAACGGACGCGTATACTTCAAAAAGGGCTTTATCGTTTTCGCTCCAATCAATATCCGTTATCCGGTGAAACCCGAGCGGGCATAATACTAGTTCGTCGGTTTCTTTCTTTTTGTTTCCCGAATAACCTTGTTTAAAATCTACGTCGGCGTCATAATCGGGAATGACGGACATCATGTCGGATAACGTCATAAAGCCAACTTCGCGGTCAGGAGAGCGGATGACGGTGCCGTCTTCCGCTATTCTAAATATTTTCGCCGAAATTTCGGGAACATTCGAGTCCTCGATTTTTTGCTTTACCAAACTATCGACGTCAAAGGCTTCCCTTAATCGCAAATACTGCACGTCGTAAAAAGTAAATAAATACTCGACCCGGTCCTCTCCCTGCGCTTCATAAATCGCCCGGTATATTTCCAAAACAAACAATTTCTCGCCTTGTTCGTTTTCGATTGTTTGACTGAAAAAAGGCTCTTCTTCATACAGTTTATAATGGGAATTAAGGCCATATCTCAAAACACGGTGGATTTTTTCGCGGGTTGTAAAGTCTTCTTCAAAAACAAAAAAATTTTGCCGGTACTTATCATACCATTTCCCTTGGCCGAATTTTTCCGACTTGTAGCCGTAATTGCCGACAAAAAACGCGGCCGCAAGGGGAAGCAAAATAACAAAAAACAATATTAAATATTTTTTTAGCGCTTTGCTCATTATTAGCCTCCTTCAATACGAATAGTATTATACCACAAATAATAACGATATTTCAATTATTTTTCCAAAAGAAAGACAAATCAAAAATATTCTTTTGAATTTTTGGGGAAAAGTATTGAATTTTTTTGAATAGCGTAGTATAATATGTAATGAAAGGAGGAATTAGATGAATGTTCAATGGTTCTCCAAAAACCTGCAAGGCGTCGTGACGATTTATGAAACTAACATTACCCTAAACACGGTCGCCAAGACTTATTTTAGAAACGCCCACAAAACCTTAATTGGTTATAGTAAGGACGAGAATATCTTATTGATTAAAGCGCTCGACAAGGAAGATTCGATGATGTCCAAATACAACCCAGGCGATTTGCGCTCGATTTCGATCAAATCGAGTTACGGTAGAATCAACGGCAAGGACATCATTGAAAACATTCGAAAATTCTACCCGCTTGACTTCTCAAAGAAGAACATGTACAAATTTCCCTGCGAATGGGACGCGACAAAAAAGTATTTAAAAGTATATATGGAAAGGGAGATACAGTAATATGTATTTTCTGAAACAATTTGAATGGATTGATTGGACTTTGTTGGCGGTTTGGATTATAATATTTATAATCACGATTATCGTTGAACTTGAAACCTTTAATTTGGTCTCAATCTGGTTTTCTCTCGGATCCCTTGTTGCTTTGATTTGTGGGATCATATTCGCGAGCCCGCTTGCGCAGATTTTCATTTTTCTCGGCACTTCGGCCGTAGCCGTTGCCGCAACGAGGCCTTTTGTGAAAAAACTTACGGGCCGCTCGATTATTCGGACCAACGCCGACCGTTTTGTCGGGAAAGTAGGGGTTGTAACAAAGGAAATCCATCCGTTTGAAATTGGCGAAGTGAAAGTGAACAACAGCTTCTGGCGCGCCATCAACAAGGATAATGAGACAATTAATGTCGGGGCGCTTGTCTCCGTCGACGGAATCGAAGGAATTAAACTCATCGTGTCAAAAATCGACAACAAATCCAACATGGAAATATTATAACGATATAGGGGGCTATGGCTTTATCTCACTTTTTCTTGTCCGAAAAGATAGGCAGAAAATCAGGCGTACTCTATAAGGGAAATATCAATCCTTCGCATCAAGTTCTCGCCGGAAAAATTATCGACACCAATAATGTAATTCCATCCGAGAGGCTTTGCGCCTTGGAAGAATTTACGAGGTAAAAATCAACCCCGCAATATCCGAAGATTTATCATAATTTAAAATCTAAATAAGCAAAAGAAAATAGGAGGGTTTATGAATTTGGTAATGTTGTTTTTATCAGACGGCGCCATCGCGGCGCTGATTATTATCGTCGTTTTACTTCTCATCATCGTCATTTCGGGATTTAGAATCGTACCGCAAGCAAACGCTTATGTTGTGCAAAGGGTGGGACAATACTATAAGACTTGGGAAACCGGTATTCATTATCTTGTCCCCTTCATTGACAAGATTGCGAAAAAGGTGTCGCTCAAAGAGCAGGTTTTGGATTTTGACCCGCAGCCGGTCATCACCAAAGACAACGTCACGATGCAGATCGACACCGTTGTCTTCTTTTTCATCACCGATCCGAAGGCCTACACCTACGGCGTTGATAACCCGATTTTCGCCATTGAAAAACTGACGGCGACGACGCTGCGTAACATCATCGGCGAAATCGATTTGGATCAGACATTAACCAGCCGCGATTTGATTAACGCCAAAATGCGCGACATTCTCGACGAGGCGACCGACCCGTGGGGAATTAAAGTCAACCGCGTCGAGTTAAAAAACATTCTCCCGCCGAAAGACATCAGGGACGCGATGGAAAAACAAATGCGCGCGGAACGCGAGCGGCGCGAGGCCATCCTTAGAGCCGAAGGTGAAAAAAGCGCCAGAATCCTGCAAGCCGAAGGGATGAAGCAATCGCAAATACTTGAGGCCGAAGGTAAAAAGCAAGCGGCGATACTCAAAGCGGAGGGCGAGGCCGAAGCAATTCTTCGAGTCCAGGACGCCACCGCTCAGGGATTACAAATGTTGAAAAAAGCCGGCGCCGATGACTCCGTTCTCACCCTTAAGGCCTATGAAGCGTTAAAGTCCATGGCGGACGGAAAAGCCACGAAAATCATTATTCCTTCGGAAATCCAGGGAATCGCCGGTTTGGTCACTTCAATGAAAGAAGTTCTAAAGGACAATAAAGAATAGCAAGAATAGGAGCGGGAGGCTAATCGTCTCTTGCTTTTTTTTCTTTACTTTATCGCTTCATTATATTAAAATAAAAAGGACGAAAGGAAAATGGTTATGAACACTTGGGAAGTTAAAATCGTCCAAGCCTTGCGCGACGCTGCAACCGGCTTTTTTGACATCTTATTTGAAGCGATTACTTTTCTGGGCGAAAAGGAAGTGCTAATCGTTCTCTTGATATTAGTTTATTTCATATATTCAAAAAAGGCGGGCCAAAGATTGGCTTACGCCGTCTTCACTTCGCTTTTGCTGAATAATACGGTGAAAGGGTTGGTTAAAAGACCGCGCCCGTGGACTGTCGCCGATTATCAGCCGGCGCGACCGGAGACTGCGACCGGTTATTCGTTCCCCAGCGGCCACAGCCAAATCTCGGCAACGACATACGCCTCGTTTGCCCTGGTGTTTAAACGGAGAACGATAACGATCGCCGTCTCCGCGCTAATCACGCTAATCGGCTTTTCCCGGATATACCTTGGCGTTCATTATCCCAGCGACGTTCTCGCCGGAATCTTTTTGGGCGTCGGAATCGCGGTGGTCGGGACTTATTTGCACGGCAAATGCGAGGATTGTATAAAAAAACAAATGTTATTGTATTTACTGACGCTAGTAATCTTTCTCCCCTTCGTTTTCATTTTCTGGCGACGGGATTACGAAAGCATCGAGATTTATCGCGACTTTTATACTTCTTACGCATTTTTCGCGGGTTATATTGCAGCCTCTGCGATTGAGCGTCGATTTGTTAATTTCACCGACAGAGCTCCGATGAAAATAAAAATAATCAGGACCGTTATCGCAATCGTCTTGGTAATCGGGGTGCTTTTCGGTCTGAAGACCGTCTTACCGGAAAAAAATATCTTTATGGATATGTTAAGGTATGCCCTTCTACCGGTTATCGGTCTGGGACTATACCCGCTCGCTTGTAAAAATGTATTGTTTTTTTCGGAAAACCAATCAAATAACGCGTAAACAAAAAAATAAAGCGCCGCTAAAAAGCCGGCGCTCTATTTTATTATATTAATATATGAAAGATCTTTAATGCTTATTTGCCGAGACAGAAGTTAGCGAAAATTTCATCGATTATCTCGACGGAAGATTTCTCGCCCAATATATCGCTTAAATGGCGCCAAGCGATAACCAAATCGATATTTACAATGTCAATTGGCTGCCCGCCGTTAAGACTGTGAAGAGCGTCCGACAAAGCTTGCTTGGCTTGCTTTAATTTCGCGATTTGCCGGGCATTGCCCAAGTATGTATAATCAATTTCGGAAATATCGGAAATATGCAACGTTTCCTTGATTTTTCGTTCCAATTTCTCGATATCCTCGGGATTAAATGTCGACATCAACAAATAATCATCAAACAAACTCAAATCAATTCTCGGTTCCAAATCGTTTTTATTTATGACCGTGATTCTGGTTGAACGGGACGTCATTTCAAGTATTTCTTTATCCAGATTGGTAAGGGGGGCGTTGTAGTCAAATACCAAAATAATCAGGGCCGCCTCTTCGATGACATGTTTTGTTTTTTCGACGCCAATTTTTTCAACGATGTCCGCAGCATACCTGATTCCGGCCGTATCGATCAAATTAAGAATGATGCCGCCGATATTTACTCGCCCTTCCACGATGTCCCTCGTCGTGCCGGGTATTTCCGTCACAATCGCTTTTTCCTCGCGCAAAAGCGCGTTTAACAGGCTTGATTTTCCGACGTTGGGCGGTCCGATGATTGCGGTAGTGATACCTTCCCTGAGAATTGCGGAAGTCTCCGCTTTACTCAAAATATTCTCGATCCGGCTTTCCAACGCCTCAATCAGCGGCAACAACTCGGCTAAGGTAATCTCTTCGTCCTCGTATTCGGGATAATCAATATTCACCTCAATGCGGGTTATGCAACCCGTCAGTTCCCGCCGAAAATCCTCAATCATTTTACGCACGTCGCCGCGCAACCCGTAATTGGCCATTTTCAGGCTTGCCGCGGTTTTCGCCTCGATAATATCGCAAACCGATTCTGCTTGGGTTAAATCGATGCGCCCGTTCAGGAAAGCTCTTTTTGTAAACTCGCCCGGTTCCGCCAGTCGGCATCCGCGCTCAAGCATCAGTTCAAGAATGCGGTTGGTAACGTAAATCCCGCCGTGAGTCCCGATCTCGACAATGTCCTCGCGCGTGTATGTCCTGGGAGCGCGGAAAACGCTGACCAGAACCTCGTCTATGATCCCGCTTTCGTCAAAAATATGCCCGTAATGGACGGTGTGCGAATTAACCGTCGTTAAGTCTTTGCCTTTAAAACATCCGGCGACGATCGAAATCGCCTCCTCGCCGCTTAACCTCACGATTGAAATCGCGCTTTTCCCCAGGGCCGTCGAAATCGCAACGATCGTTTCGTTCATCATTCTTCCTCCAAGAAATAAACATTGTACCTGGGCTTTCCGTTTTCATAAACGAGTTCGCGATAATAAATAATATAGACATTCCGGCTGACGATTATGTCATTGCCGGTTGTCGCCAAATAATCATAATTGATATTGATCCCAGCCGAGGCGACGGCGCGGCTGACAAGATCAGTACAATAATAGGAGCGACTTCGATTAAACAGGAAAGTATAATTATAAGGAAGACCGATTTTTGACTCGGCGTACTCTATTATTTTGTCGCGCTGTTCTTCCGTGGTGTTTTTGATTCTCAGACCGATGACGTTGGGCGTTTCCTCGTCGCTAATATACCATATGTTGTCCGACATGGTCACGATATTTTCCTCGGGGTCGCCGCCGTTTCCAAACACCTCGATAACGGAGAATCCGTCGTCGTCAGCGTTAATCGTCGCGTGCCCGACATAGAAATATTTTGAAAGCGGCGCCACAATCCACGAAAACATCGGGTTGTCTCTCATCGGGTTTCTCGTCGTAATAAAAATGTCGGTTTTCGATCCCAGCGCTTTCATGTCAAAATCGATGACGTTGCGCGAATTATCTTCATAATCATGTTTTTTCGGCACTATATAAAAATAGGTGTTTGTTCGTTCGACGTAAGAGTATTCAACGCCCCGGCTTTTAAACTCGTTAATTTTACTTTGAACGATAAAATATTCCGTTACCCCGTTAAGCAAAAAAACGCTTGCCAGGGCAAGGATAATGATTAATATCCGTCGAGTCGTAAATATAAAACGTCGCATAGTACAAAACCTTTCCGTTTATATTATAAATGGGTTTCTTTTTTTATTCAAGGTTAATGTTAATTTTGTTTCCTTATTCCAGGGCTTATGGTATAATAGTCAAAAAGGAGGTACCCGATGACCGAAAACGCCATGACGGAATTGCTTGCGAATGCAGATGCGCTCCTTGCGGACTTTGGGCTTTCGACCGATTTTGCCGCGGACTTTGTTTTCAATTCCCTTTCTTTTGAAAACGACGGGTTGAAAGCCGGCGACGTCGAAAAAATCATCGTTCAGGGGAAACCCGCATCCACAAGAAAAGACATTGTCATTCGCAACCATTACGCGGCTTTACTTTATACCTTGTCATTAATAAAACGAACTGTTTGTCTCGATGAGAACGGAATCAAAGATATTCACGAATTACTTATGAAGGATTTGAGGGTCGGCGGTCTCTACCGGAACGTCGATATATCGATTAAGGGATCCAACCACACCCCTCCCAGCCATGTGAAAGTTTACGACCGGATGAAAAAATATATCCACGTTCTCCACACTCATAAAGGAGATGTTTATGAGCTGGCCGCGTTCAGTCACTTGCAGTTGGCGAAAATACACCCTTTCTTGGACGGAAACGGACGCTTGGCGCGTTTGATACTCTTATATTATCTCGTTAAAAACAAGTTTAAACCCATTATTATCCCGCGGCAGGACAAAAATAAGTATTTTTCCTTGTTGGAAGAATTTAAGGTCAATAAGAACATGAAGCCTTTTATCGATTATATTAAAAAACTATCGCAAACACCCGTTAGCGTCTAGTATAAAAAAACTGAGTCATTTGACTCAGTTTTTTATCTTTTTGGTTCGATTACCAAGTTCCGGTGCGGTTCGTCACCCACCGAATAAGTTTTCACGTCTTTCCAATTCGCTAGTTTTTTGTGAATTATTTTCCGTTCGTAAGCATTAAGGTTATCCAATTGGATTTTTTGCTTTGTTCTGGCAACTTGCTTCCCGTACTGAATTGCCAGCCTTTCCAAATTCTGCTCGCGTCTTCTTTTGTACCCGCCAACGTCGACGGTCACTGTTTTCACGTCGCCCAAAGGATAATAGTTGTTTACCACGATTGAGGTAAGTAATTGCAGCGAAGAAAGATTTCGGGCGTTTTTCCCGATCAAATGGCCGTTGAAATCGCCGGCTTCAATATTATAAGCAACGTGATTTCCGCGCACCCTTTTTTCAACAAATCCTTTGGCGTTATTATTGCTCAAGAGGGTTTGCAAGTACTCTTTTCCCTTTTTCACGCCGTCGACGGCGACGGTTACCTCCACCGTGACGCTGCGACCGATTCCTAAAAAACCTTTCTTTTCCTCGAGAATTTTAAAGTTAAAGTCTGATTCATTCAACCCGAATTCTTTAACGGCTAACGATTTAGCCTCTTCCATTGTCCGCGTTTGATAAACTTTGCTTTTCATTCTTATATCCTTTTCTTTAGTTTTTCTTCGCGTTTTTTACTAAACAAATGACCGACATACCCTTGGAGCGTCGTATAGATATTACCCACTAACCAATATAAGCCCAAAGCGGCCGCGCTTTGGTAAACAAAGAAAACCATCATCGCCGTCATAAAATAAAGCATTATTTTCATCATTATTTCGGTTTGCTTTTGCATTTGATCGGGTTGCGGTTGCCTATATGCCGGAACATCGGATTGCGCTTCCCGTTTCATTTTGTTCTGTCTGCGCGTTGCTATTATTTGGCTTATTACTTGGGTAATACCAACCAAAGCGGCAAGAACGACAACTCCCCACCATTGGTAAGTGCCGACAACGTCCCCTCTAGTGTCAAAAAGGTCCAAACCGAAAATTCGTCCGTTCATGAAACTGAAGTCCAATTTGTATTGAGAGCCTTTGGTAAGGGGAATTCTTTGCAGCGTTTGGAAAAACGCCAAGAATATCGGCAACTGCAAAAAGGGCAACAAGCAGCCCGCGGGACCTACTCCGTATTTTTTAAACAGTTGCATCATTTCCATTTGCTTTCTCTGCTGGCTAATCGGATCGTCTTTGCCGGCATACTTGGCCTCGATTTTAGCCTGGTGCGGAGCCATAAGTTTCATTTTTAATGATAAATCGTTAGTTTTCGCATATATCGGCCATGCCAAAGTTCTTACTATAATGGTAGCAAACAAAATAGTTAAGCTGTAATAATTAAAAGCGACGGTCTTGCCGATGCCGTACATTAAAAACGCCATCGGCCAAACCAGGATGTCCCACCCGCTTTTAAACCCGTCAATCGGAGTGTACCTTATTCCGCCGCCTCCGCAGCTGGTTAGAAAGAGTGACATCGCTACCAATAAAACTAGATATAGATATTTTCTTTTTTCTCTCATTTTTTCTCCTTGTTAATTCTCTTGATTAGCCTCAGCAATCGTTCCTTTTTTTCCGAAAAGTCGATTTCCTTAACCGCTTTCTTGGCCACAACCAATATTTTCGTTCCTTCCAGCAAGAAAAGCGAAGGCCGTAAAATTTCCCTGATTACCCGCTTTTCATAGTTTTTCGCAGCCGCGGTTTTAATTTTTTTGGAAGCGGTAACGGCGATTTGCGGGAGCAAGTCATTATAAAAGGCGTAATACACTGTATAGTAATGATCGCCGACGCTCCTTCTCGCTTTAATCAACTTTTCGATTTCCTTGCTTTTTTTTAAACAGTATTTCCGATTCATATTGCTCCCTCGTAAAGACAAAAAAAGGACCGGTTATTTAAATATGTGGTTTTAAGGTCCAATTTCTGATTAAGCGCTTAATTGATAGCGACCTTTGCGACGCCTGCGGCTCAACACTCGCCTGCCGGCGACGGTTTTCATGCGGGCACGGAAACCATGATCTTTACTGCGTTTGCGCCTGTTCGGTTGATAAGTTCTTTTCACGCGCGCCACCTCCCATAACTTGTATTCTATTAATCTTTTATATTATATAATAACAGGGCGACCTCGTCAAGTTTTTTTCTGTCTTAATTGATTTATGCGATATCAAACCGGTATAAAACCGTCGTTTTCATTTCTTCCCGCCAAAAATTCGCTCGGACATATATGGAAGAAAAATAAAAATCTTTATCGGCGGGAAGATTCGCATACGTTAATTTTTCATCGCGCCCGGCGTAACCGTAAATCCCGAAAAAAGGATAAGAACCGTATACGGGGCTAAACAGCCACGTCTGCAAGTCCAAATGCCGGCGGCTTTGACCGTTAAATTCGATCGTAAACCCGAAAAGATACTCGTCGCCCGCGTCATCGCAAGCAATGCGAAGGTAAAAACCTTCTTCCTCCCAAATCTCTGAATAATCATCAGGCGCGACGTTATCGTCTGTCCGCTCTAACACGGGCTCGGAAAATACGTGTCGCCGTGTTTCGCCCGCGATATTATAATAAAACCGGCCGTATATTTCTTTAAACCCGTTGCCCGCGACGTCCATGGCGGAAACTATTTCCGCGGATATCGGCATGGGCTTCGGCGCATTCACGTTTTTGTATAACGTTTCGGCGTAATTATGGAAATTGACCGCGTATATTTCGCACTTGACATCGGCGATGTTTTCGCCCGCCGGGCTTACGGCTTCCATATAAATATTATAACTGTTAACCTGCTGCTTATTCCCTGCGTAATCCAAAACATAATGAGGGTGCCCGATAATAATGAAATAGGGGTTGAATTCCTCTTGTTCGATAACGTGTTCGCGGGAAAAATCCGCCTCGCCGCAGCCGATTAACAATAAAAACAACAAGATTAGGGTTATTAGCGTCTTTTTCATACTTGACCACCTACATTCCTATTATAACATTGGCCGGCTGCTATTCTCAACAAGAAAAATAAAAGGGCTTTGCGCCCCTTTATTCGCCGAGCAAATCGGAAATCGCCGTTTTATAATATAACCGGCGGATCGCGTTCTCATGATCTGTAAATTCAAGCTTTAAATAAATATACTCCGGTTGAACGTATTTATACACAGTGGTTTCCAAAGTGGGATAAAATTTCTTTGGCGAACGGTAATTGTAAAGCCCGAGCAACGGGTAGATTTTCCCGCTTTTCGACACAATCCAGGATTGCAAATTCAGATGAAAGGGATTTTCGATGTCTTTTAGAAAAGCAAGAGTAAAATTGGTCGAATATTTTTCGTTATCGGTTTTTTTGAAGCTGAAGGTAACCTCGAGAATGTCGTCCAAAACCCCTTCCGTCTTGAAGACGGCGGCGTTAAGTTCGCTCTTCCTAATACCCAAGACTTTTTCGGTAACTTTATATACTTTGTTCTTCTCTTCGCCAATATTATATTTTACTTTCATATATAAATCGGTAATCGCGTCTTTCCCGATTTCGATGTTGCTTCCGACAATATAATGAGACACTATCCGTCGATAAGGGGTCGACGTAACCGGCGTGTCCGTCCCGGTTTTAGATTCGTATAAAAACCATGTTTTCCCTTCTTTGTCGGTTAAACTGTAGAAATATTTTACCCCCAACGGTCTTTTGTTTTCGACGGCGTCGATGTAGGCGTATACCCGGTACTGAACGCCTAAATCAACCTTTCCCTCATCCTCGCTTTTGTTCACGACCGTTCCCCGCACCAAAACAAACGGGTTGATTTCTTCGTTATGCGCTTCCTTTCCCGGCACGTAATCTAAATTTTTCAAACCAACGCGATAATCTACCGGCGGAAAAGACAAACTTGTAATTAAATATAAAAGCGCGCCGTATAAAATGACGATAAGAAACATGGCAAAAGTATTTAATTTATCGGGGAATTGCGCGATTGATTTTAATGAAACTCGTTTTTCTTGCTTACTCATATTTATCGACTACTGTGAACAGTTTCCTCCTATTCGTTTTTTGCCGTATATATTTTAACATATTTTCGCCGCATTTCAAAAGGTTTTTTTATGTAATGGCCTGAGCGCACGCCAACATCGCCCGGGAACGCGAGTTTTTCCGTTTTCCACGGTGGAAAACGCGCGGAAAACAATCAACATTTTGTCGACATTTTTTCCAACGTGGAAAAAAGGATAACTTTTTTTGCATATTTTTAATTTAGGTATTTATTATTATTTGTTTTTATGTTATTATTTAATAGTAGCATTGAGGAGGAGTTTATGGAACAAGGAATGAAACTTTGGGAACAAACTCTTGATGCTTTAAGACAAGAGTTGGATGAAACCGATTTTTCCGTCTTGTTCTCGGAAGCCAACAAAATATATAAAGTAGAAGACAACTTTATTTACATCATCGTTCCCAACGCCCTGACAAAATTCAGAATAGAAAAATTTTACATCAACAAGTTAAACGAAATCGCGTCCTCCCTGAGTGGTTCCTTGGTGAAACTAAAATTTATCTTAAAAGACGAAATAGAAGAGCTGGAAAAGCCTTTGAATACCGGCGCGGAAGACGTGAACAAACGCCCTCTGCGCGCCGAGTATACTTTTAATAACTTCGTTACCGGAGAGAGCAACCGTTTCGCCTTTCTTTCGGCGATGAAAGTCGCGGAAACGCCCGAGGCGCTTTATAACCCGCTTTATATATTCGGGGACGTCGGCCTGGGGAAAACCCACCTGATGATGGCTATCGGAAACTACGTCCTTGACAACCGGCCGGAAACGAACGTCGTGTACACGAGCGCCCAGGAGTTTGCCGAGGATTATTTTCTCGCGACTTCCACCCGCAAAGGCAAGGAAAACATCGAGCAGTTCTATCGCAAATACCGGGATGCGGAGGTCTTGTTGGTGGACGATATCCAGTTTCTTGAAAACAAGCCGAGCACGCAGGAAGAGTTTTTTAAAGTATTTGAGCATCTTCACGGAATAAACAAGCAAATCGTCATTACGTCGGACCGGTCCGCCAACGAGCTTAAAAACATGATGGCGCGGCTTAAATCCCGTTTTAACTGGGGATTGTCCGTCGACATCAAGATTCCCGACAAACCTTTGCGCTTAAACATCCTGAAGCGTAAACTAAGTTTTTTAATTGAAAACCCCAAGGATGTTCCCGTTGAGATCCTGGAAATCATCGCCGACCACTTCACGAACAACATCCGCGATCTGGAAGGCGCGCTGAGGCGTTACGTTACGTATTGCGTGTCGCTTAACATTCCTTTCACCATGGAAAACCTTTACGTCGCTTTGGAGCGCTTGATCCCTGAAAGCGAGGAAGAGAAAAACATTAGCGGAAAGATATTCGAAAATATAAAAAGAGAAGTCGCGGCATACTATAAAATATCGGTTGCCGATTTGGAGTCGCCGAGCCGGAAACAAGTTTTTACTTATGCCCGGCAAATGGCTATATATATAATAAAGAAACATTATAATCCTTCGCTCAAGCTGATCGGTGAATTCTTCGGAAACCGCGATCACGCCACGGTTTCCCATTCTTTCGATAAAATCAAGAACTTATTGCGGACGAACTCTTTGGTTAAAAACGACTACGATATTTTGATGAAAAAAATCAAAAAATAAGAGTTTTCCACTTTTCCACATTGTTAATAATAAAAATAAAATATATAATAAATAAATAAGGAGAAAATTATGAAGATTTTGATCAATCGAGATTTATTGTTTTTTAACCTGAACAATATAAGCCGCGCCCTCTCGACAAAACCTCCGATGCCGGTATTGACCGGGATAAAAATCGAGGCCCGAGGGAACGCCGTGTATCTTACCGCTTCAAACAATGAAATTTCGATTCAAACGGTCATTAAGGACAAAAAGCGCCTGCAGATTGAGGAAGACGGAATCGTTGTGGTGCCGGGGAAATATTTTATCGAAATCGTTAAGAAGATTGAAGCCAAGGAAATAGATATTTCAACGTTTGAAAACAATGTCGTAAAGATAGTCGCCGACCGGAGTCTCTTTTCTTTAAACGCATATGACAAGGACGATTACCCGATCATCTCGTTTAACGATTCCGACGTCGCTATCACGATGGACGTTTTGAATTTAAAGCAATTGATCAAAAAAACGACGTTTGCCGCGTCATTATCGGAGTCGCGGGTTATTTTGACGGGGATATCCTTTGCGACCGAAGGTCCCAAAATGGAGGTCGTCGCCACCGACAGCTACCGTTTGGCTAAAAAATTCATGGTGTTCGAAAAAGAATATCCCAGCATTAGAGCCATTATACCGAGCCGCAGCCTAGACGAGCTTCATCGAATAATGGATGCGCCTGACGAAAACGTCGAAATTCATTTCTCGCCATTGAAAGTATTGTTCAAGTATAAGAACGTTCTCTTTCAGAGCCGCCTGATTGACGGCAAATACCCGGACACCAGCAATCTGATTCCGACGGAGTTCCATCTTAGCGTGAAATTCAATAAAAACGAGCTTATCGCCGCGATCGAACGCGCCTCGCTTTTTACCACGATTGATTCCACGAATATCGTTAAAATGAAGGTAAACAGCGATAAAACAGTTGAAATCTCTTCCACGAACAACGAAATCGGCGCGGTAAAGGAAGAGTTGGTTCCCTTGGAGTGCTCGGATCCGTTGAATTTCGAAATCGCCTTTAGCGCGAAATATTTTCTTGACGCGTTGCGCGTTTTCGATTCCAACGAGGTATCGATACATTTTACGGGCGAAATCAAGCCCTTCGTTATTACCGGCTTTTATGACGTTAATCTGACCCAGCTTATCTTGCCGGTAAGAATTTCATAGAACGCAACCAAAACAAAAAAAACGGCAACCGCCGTTTTTTTTATAAAGATAAATGATTAAATATTTCTCTTAACTCCGCCAACAGGATTTCCTTAGCCGTCTGGTCATAATTGGTCGCAAGTTTTACGTCGTCGAAAGGACTGATGCCCTCGCTTTGCAGGTTCTTTATTATGGACCTTTCCTGAAGGGCCGGGAGGACTATCGCGTTCGGCGTGAATTCACGCGCCTGCATTTCTAATTTTTCCAACGATATCCGCGGCGCGCGCCGATTGCGGCTGTAGCCGTTGGGCAAGATGTATTTAATTCCCTCGATGTCGATATCGTTATCAATAAAATACTGGATTGTGTTGAAAAACCCGCCCAAGCCCAGGCTGTCAAGCCCGACTACAAGCAAAATCATGTCGCTCATGTCAAGCAAAACCTCGGAAAGGCGGCTGCTTGACGGCGGGAAGTCGATAAAAATAAAATCGAAATACGCGGCGTATTCGTCCAACACCTTTTTCAGCGCTTTTTCCTGGTTTCTTTCCAAGGTGAGTTTCAACGACAATTTATCGGAATTGAGCGTTTTAATAAGATAGAGGTTTTCTCTTGCCTCAATGAGAATATCGCCCATATCTTTGTGGTTTGCGAGCAGGAACTCCAAGTAATTGTCGTTAGCGTCAAAGATCTTATGCTCGACGCCGAAGACTTTGAAGATGCTGTTTTGGTCGTCGACGCTGATCGTGAGCACCTTTTTGCCGGCGTTCGCGTAATAATGGGCCATGAAACCGATAAAAGTGGTCTTTCCAACCCCGCCCTTTTTACAAAAAGTCGAGACTACCGGCATTTAGAAGCCCTCCCTGTTTAATTTTTCGATAACCGCTTCTTCGATAAATTGAGAAAAGACGACGCCTTTTTTAATCGCGGCGATTTTCACCCTTTTTCTTAGCTCCCGCTCCATCGTCGCCGTGTACTTCACTCTTACGGGCGCCGCTTCCTCATCGGCGGTTGTTGCCCTCATGTCCATCGGGTTTTCCCTTTTTTTGAAAGGGAAATTATTTTTATTCACTTCTTCGGCCTCCTTTTACCTATATTATACTATATTTACATATAACAATATGTCAATAATTAAATAAAATCCTGAAATACGCATATATTCATATCCGCAAATACAGAAATAAAGTAATTAGCAAATCCGTATACAACCATTTCGGTATATATGTTTATATATACTATGGTATTTCAATAAATAAATAGATACACATAATACGACTAACCATATTTATTGAAACAAATATATAAACAAAGAATTACTTACAGATAGCAATATTAACATAAAT
>DGED01000042.1:32135-36441 GCA_002385755.1 Caryophanales bacterium UBA3935
TTGTCCAAATATCATCTTTTTCAAAACCGCTTTTCAACATCAAAAAATTTGCCCGAAATTTCGCTCATAATCGTTTTTCATATATTTCTAGTAACTTTACTAAGACCCCGGGTCCGAAGACAAAATAGGCGATTTTTTGAAATTGTTTTTATCCCGCTTTTTTTTCGCGTTTTCCCCCTCTTCCGACGGCCTGTTTTCTTACTTACAAACCATAAATACATAATAACATAAACACATAAATACATAAATATTCATTTATGCGTTTTATTGTTTTGACTTGCGCGGAAAAACCAAGGCGCTCCTCCTAGTCTATATTATACAGAAGTCATGAAATTAAATCAATAATAAAATAAGCAATAAAACCGTTTTTATGTATATAGGTAAATATGTAAGTATTTATTTGATATTTATGTTGAATATAGTTAATCGGGTTGAAATATAAAAAATAACTAGAAAATAAGAGCAATTTATGATATAATAGATATAAGTTTTAAGGCATCTAGCTAACCTTTAAAAATGCGCGATTTATCGGGGAAAAATTATGAAAATAACCGTGAATATTAAAACAGACTATATCAAACTCGGTCAATTTCTTAAATACGCTAATATAGTGACCGACGGCGCCGCCGCCAAACACTTTTTGTCAGACAATATAATCAAGGTTGACGGCGTTCGGGAATCGCGGCGGGGCCGCAAGCTCTATCCCGGAACGGAAATTGAAATCGCGGGCAGCGTTTATGCGATAGGGAAAGCGTGATGTTTTTTATTAAATCCCTCGTCTTGCAAGATTTTCGCTGTCACCGGCATAAATCCTTGCCATTCGGGAACGCCGCGAACATTATTATCGGGAAAAACGCCTCGGGAAAGACGAGCGTTGTCGAAGCGATATATTGTTTGGCCTTGGGAAAATCATACAAAGCGACGTCGGCCGCGGAAATGATCAGGAAGGGCGCCCCCTTCGCGACCGCGAAAGCCGAGATCGCGAATCGCGGCCGGGAAGACGTCCTGTTTTTATCGATCGGGGCGTCGGGCAAAAAAATCGTTCTCAATAATAAGCCCATCCCGCGGCTGAGCGATTATCTCGGTTATTTTAAAGTGATCGCCTTCAGCCCCGAAGATTACCGGTTGATTAAAGGGACCCCCGGCGATCGGCGGAATTTCATGGACGTCAATATTAGCCAAATGTCGCCGGGCTATTTGCGTTCCTTAATAAGGTATCGGAAAATACTGAAACAACGCAACGAGGTTTTGAAGTCGCTCGCAGACAGATCCGTTCGCGGCGACGAGGACCTGCTTAACATCCTCTCCTCACAGTTGGCGAAAGAGGGGCGAGTCATAATTAATGAAAGAACCAAATTTTTCGCCGGGATTAACCCGATATTTTCGGAACGAGTCAAGCAAATCAGCGCCGGGGCGGAACGCGGGGACTTAAATTATATTATTAATACCGATCCCCACCTTCTCGAACAGTCATACACGCGCAAAAGAGCAAGCGAGCTTGCTGCGCAAACGACTCTTTTCGGTCCGCATCGCGACGATTTCGAAATGCGAATCAACGGCGAGGCCGCCGCGGCCTTCGCCTCCCAGGGGCAACAAAAGACATTGTGCCTGGCGTCCAAGTTGGCGTTAGTCGATATGTTGGCCGCGGGGGATTCTCCGCTTATCGCGATACTCGACGACGTTTTCAGCGAATTGGATTTCAACAGGCAAAATCAGATATTGCAAGCGGTCGACCGGAAGTTCCAGGTGTTTATAACCGCGACGTCGGTCGCCGGTTTGGCGGAGGGGTTGCTTGAGCGCGGCAAAATCATCAACATTGAAGAGGAGGAATAACATTTGAAAGAATCAGTCGCCACTTATTCCGGCAGCGATATTCAAATATTGGAAGGGCTTGAGGCGGTAAGAAAAAGACCGGGGATGTATATCGGTTCGACGGGCCCGAGAGGGTTGCACCATTTGGTGTGGGAAATCGTCGACAACGCGATTGACGAGGCCCTGGCGGGGTACTGCAATCATATCGAGATCACGCTTCTTCCCGACGGTTATGTTCGCGTGACCGACAACGGCCGCGGCATCCCGGTGGAAACCCACCCCAAAACCGGCGAATCGGCCGCCGAGGCGGTTTTTACCATTCTTCACGCCGGCGGGAAATTCGGCGGTTCGCCTTATAAAGTCTCGGGAGGTCTCCACGGGGTCGGCGCCAGCGTCGTAAACGCGCTTAGCGAGCACCTGATGGTCGAGATTAAAAGAAACGGGAAGCAGTACAAGCAGGAATTCCGGCGGGGAGTCAGGTTGTATCCTCTGAAGGAAATCGGCCCCGCCGACGTGAGCGGGACGACGATTACTTTCAAACCCGACACGGAAATCTTTACCGAGAACACGGAATTCGAATACGAAACACTGCGAACCCGTTTCCAGCAGTGCGCTTTTTTAAATAAAAACCTGAAAATAACGTTTGGCGACAATCGCGACCCCGAAAACCCGAAAAACGTCGCTTATTGTTACGAGGGCGGGATTAAGGAATACGTTTCCTTCCTTAATAAAAAGAAAACCCCGATTCACAACGATATTATTTATATTAGCGGCGTTATGGACCAAATTGAAATTGAGGTCGCGCTTCAATATACGGAAGAGTACACCAACAACATATATTCTTTTATAAACAATATTTATACCCCGGAAGGCGGGACGCACGAGGAGGGCTTCCGAAGTTCTCTCACCCGTATTCTCAACAATTACGGGAAGGACGCCAACATGTTTAGAAAAGACGAGTCTTTCACCGGGGAAGACGTACGGGAGGGGCTAACCGCCATTATCAGCTGCCGTCATCCCAACCCGCAATTCGACGGTCAGACGAAGGCGAAATTGGGGAACACCGAAGTCCGGCGGATCATGGGACAAATATTTAGCGAAGGCTTGGATATTTATTTGAAAGAAAACCCTGCGACCGCGAAAAACATAATCGAGAAAGCGCTGATGGCGTCTCGGGCTCGGGTCGCCGCCAAAAAGGCCCGCGAGGCTACCAGGCGCAAAAGCCCGTTCGATTCTTTCGGGTTCGCTTCGAAACTGTCCGATTGCAGGACCAAGGACCCGGCCGTAAGCGAATTGTTTATCGTGGAGGGGGAATCCGCGGGCGGAAGCGCGCGCTTGGGGCGGAGCAGCGAATTTCAAGCAGTCCTGCCGCTAAGGGGCAAGGTTTTGAACGTGGAACGGGCTCGGATTGATAAGGTTTTGGGAAATAAAGAAATTATCTCGATGATTCAGGCGCTTGGCACCGGCATCGGCGACGAATTCAACGTCGACCAGGCGAGATACTGGAAAATCATTATCATGACCGACGCCGACGTCGACGGGGCGCATATCCGCACGCTGCTTTTGACGTTTTTCTTCCGATACATGCGTCCGCTAATCGAAAGAGGCTACGTTTATATCGCCCAGCCGCCGCTTTTTAAAGTCGTCGCCAATAGGAAAACCTATTACGCTTATAGCGACGCCGAGCTGCAAAGACTACTCGAAAGTTTCCCCAAAAATACCAAACCGACCCTGCAGAGATATAAAGGGTTGGGGGAAATGAACCCGGATCAATTATGGGAAACGACGATGGACCCGAACAGACGGACGCTTTTGCAAGTAAATCTAAACGACGCGATCGAGGCCGACGCCGTATTCAGCATGTTGATGGGTGACGACGTCAACCCGCGCCGCGAGTTTATCGAAGAAAACGCGGTGTTCGTGGAAAACCTGGATATCTAGGGAGGTTAATGTGGAAAAAGATTTGAAAAATATAGAGACGGAAACGGAGACAACCACCCCGGAAGAGGTTGATCTTGCCGACGGGACGGAATCGATAAAAGAAATCGACATTACCAAGGAAATGAAAACTTCTTTCCTTAATTACGCGATGAGCGTCATCGTGTCGCGGGCGATTCCGGACGTCAGGGACGGGATGAAGCCGGTCCATCGCCGGATTTTATACGCCATGAACGAGCTGGGAATGCACAGCGACAAGCCGTTTAAAAAATCCGCCCGCATCGTCGGCGAGGTAATGGGTAAATTCCACCCCCACGGCGACAGCGCCATTTACGAGTCGATGGTCAGGATGGCCCAGGATTTCAGTTATCGTTACCCGCTCGTGGAGGGGCACGGGAACTTTGGTTCGATCGACGGCGACGGCGCGGCGGCGATGCGCTACACCGAGGCGCGGCTAAGCAAGATCGCGATGGAAGTCCTTAAGGATTTGAAAAAGGACACCGTCGATTTTCAGGACAATTATGACGGTTCGGAAAAGGAGCCGACGGTATTGCCC
>DGED01000037.1:0-5931 GCA_002385755.1 Caryophanales bacterium UBA3935
CTCCGTCTTCCTTCTCGCATATTTACCGTTAGCTTTGGCGATCTCCTTGAGCTATGCTTTCAGCAATCGCAACGTGTGGATACCAATTGGCGTTCATTTCTTAAATAATCTCATCGCTGCAATAGCCGTGCTTACGGGGAGTCAATGAATAGATACGAGGAATTAATCGGCAAAGCGCGCGCGGCTTACCGCGAGAACAAAATTGACGAAGCGATACGGTTGTATGAAGACGCCTTCCGGGAAATGATAATCGTTGAGGATTTAATTGATCTGGCTCTTATTTATCTTGACAATAAAATGCCCGTTAAAGCGTTGGAGGCGTTTCAGTCGCTCGTCGATGTTTTTCCCGACTCGCCTCAGGGGCATTACGGTTTAGGACTTGTCTATGAGCAACTTGGGAAAAGCGATTTGGCGGAAGAAGCGTATTTAGAGGCCGTCAAAAGAAATCCGACCTTTGCCCAGGCTTATTTTAATATCGCCTTGCTTGCGGACGATAATAACGACGAGAAAAAAGCCTATGATTATTATAAAAAAACCCTTCTTTATGATCCCGATCATTTTTGGGCAAATCTGAATCTTGGCTCTTTTTACGAGAAGAAAAATTATTTGGACCTGGCCCTCAAGCACACTCTTAAAGCTTACGAGGTCAACCCGGGAGAAAAAATGGTGACCTTTAATCTGGGCGTCATTCACGGTAAAATGGGCGACCACGAGACGGCGCTCAGATATTATAAGGAAGAGACGATAAAACCCGATTGTTATCCGCTTACGTATTTAAATATCGCTTTAATCTACAAGGACGCGCTCGGCGATTACGAGAAGAGCCGGTATTATTTATTGGAGGGGATTTCCCGCTTTAAGGATAACACGGCCTTGTGGTATAATCTCGGCTGCCTTTATGCCGTAACGCTCGATTATCAGAACGCTTATAATTGTTTCCTGTACGCATTGATAAAAAAGCCTAGGTTACGGGATACGCTCGCCGCGGACGAGGAGTTGGCCGCCTTTAGGGAATCGCCATTCTATGAGGAGTTGCTAAAAAGCGTAAAAGGAGCCCAATAATAGGTTATAACCTACAATTTTTACCGTTTCGCTCGTATAATAATACGAGGTGATTGTGTGCGTAAAAACGATGTGTTTCACGTTTACAGGGAAAGACAAAACCACGCCCTTACGCAATACGTTATCAAACCCGGCGACACCCTTTATAAAATTGCCGGTCAGTTCGGGGTTTCCGTTGACGATTTAATTAACGCCAACGCGTTGACATCGAGTTTAATTTATCCCAATCAAATAATTGTTATTCCCCATAAAGGACAATTCGGGGCGGTATATTTCGAGGAATACGTTATTCAAGCGAATGAAACCCTGGAATCGATAGCGGAAAGCGTCGGGATTACCGTAGACGAGATTGTCCGGTACAACGACATAACGAAATTGATATTGGCGGAAAATCAAACGCTTAATATTCCCCGCGTTTATAACCGTTACACGGTTCAGCCGGGAGATACGCTTGAGTCTATTCTCGTCAATACCAATATGAGCGCCATGGAGTTGCTCGCGGCAAATAAGGATATATGGCTCGCTCCCGGGGTAACGATTAACATTTTCTAAAAATCTTCGCTAAGAAGATTTTTTTTATTGATAGGCGGAATTTTATCGCGCGAGAGTTTATAATAAACGCGGGATATGGTATAATACTTAAAAAAGAAACAAAGGTGTCCAAATGAAAGCGAATGTTGTCGGCGCCGGTTTGGCCGGCTGCGAAGCGGCGTATCAATTAAGCAAACGCGGTATCAAAGTCAACCTTTTCGAAATGCGGCCGGGGAAAATGACCCCGGCGCACAAATCGGGTTTATTCGCGGAGTTGGTGTGTTCCAATTCGCTGCGAGCGTCCTCGGTTGAAAATGCCGTCGGTCTGCTTAAAGAAGAAATGCGTCTGCTTGACTCTTTAATAATGAAAGCGGCGGATTACGCCCGAATACCCGCCGGCGGGGCGCTTGCGGTTGACCGCCGGGTTTTTTCGGGTTACGTTACCGACGCTTTGAAGTCAAACCCGCTGGTAAACATCGTTAACGACGAGGTTAAAGAGATACCCGCGGGACCGACGATTATCGCCTCCGGCCCGCTGACGAGCGATACTTTGGGCGAAAACATTCAGAAGTTTTTCGGCCGCGATTATTTGTCTTTCTATGACGCGGTCGCGCCGATTATTTTTGAAGAATCAATAGACAAAAATATAGTTTATTTAAAATCAAGATATGACAAGGGAGAGGCGGCTTATTATAATTGCCCGATGACCAGGGAAGAGTTTGACCGGTTTTATGAGGAACTTATAAACGCGGAAAAAGTTATTCCCCGTGATTTCGAGGTGTTCGAGGGGTGCATGCCGATTGAGGAAATGGCGGCCCGGGGCCGGGAAACCTTGTTGTTCGGACCGTTGAAACCGGTCGGATTAGAGCATCCGAAAACCGGCGAGAGGCCTTACGCCGTCGTTCAACTCAGGCAAGATGACGCCGCAAAAACGATGTATAATATCGTCGGCTTTCAGACTCGGCTCAAGTTTTCCGAACAAAAGCGGATCATTCGGTTAATTCCGGGATTGGAAAACGCCGAGATCGCCCGGTACGGCGTCATGCACCGGAACACGTTCATCAATTCGCCTTTTTTGCTTAACAGTTATTACCAAACGCTTGCCCGCGCCGATTTGTTTTTCGCCGGGCAAATCACCGGAGTTGAGGGTTACGTGGAAAGCGCCTCATCGGGATTGGCGGCCGGGATAAATTTATCGAGAGTTCTTGTCGGTCATCCCCCGATCGATTTTACCCCGGCGACCGCGATCGGAGCGCTCGCAAACTATATCGCCGCCCCTAACCGCGATTTTCAGCCGATGAACGTGAATTTCGGGATTTTCGCTCCTCTCGACAGAAACTATAAAAAGGCGGAAAGAAAGAAAATGCGCGCCAGCCGGGCGCTTGCGAAAATCAAAGCGATTGCCGGTGAGCTTGATGAGTGACAGAGATTTGATTCGCGCCTTTAAGGATTATTTGGAAAGCGAGCGTTCCTATTCCCCGCATACCGTGCTTAATTATATAAACGACGTCGGGGAATTTCTGGATTATCTTAAAACCAACGATTTGGGTTCGCTCGCGGGCATCAACGCGAGTTATCCCCGGTATTACCTTTCTTATATACATAATAAAGGTTATGCTTCCCGCTCGATTTCTCGCAAATTATCAAGTTTGAGAAGTTTTTACCGATATCTCGCGAAAGCGGGAATAGCCGATATCAATCATTTCGGCGCTCTTTCCTCGCCCCGCGTCGAGAAAAAATTGCCCGCTTATTTCTATCCCGAGGAAATAGACGAGCTTTTTAACTCGATTGACGTAGCGAGCGATATCGGCAAGCGCAACTACGCTATATTGGAATTGCTTTACGGCACCGGCGTTCGCGTGAGCGAGTTATGCTCGCTAATGATCAGCGACATTGACTTCTATAATAATACGATCTTGGTGACCGGGAAAGGAAACAAGGAAAGATACTTGCCGATATATGATAGTATTAAAAGCGCCCTTTTAGATTATTTGGAATTCGCCCGCCCGAGCCTTCTCGCGCGTTCCGTTAACGCCGAGGAAAAGCGTCTCCTTTTAAATCATCGCGGCGGCCCGCTCACCCCGCGCGGCGTCAGGGTGATTATCAATAATATTTGTATGAACGCGGCCGTCAATCAAAAAGCGAGTCCCCATATGTTCCGACACACGTTCGCGACGCACTTATTGAATAACGGCGCCGACTTGCGTAGCGTTCAGGAACTGCTCGGGCATGTCAATTTGTCTTCAACGCAAGTTTATACGCATGTTTCAAAAGAAAACTTACGCCGGGAGTTTTTAAAACGCCATCCCCGGAACAGAAAGGATTAAATATGCGCGGATTTGAAAAGGTATCTTTAAGCGAATACGAAAAAAGAAGGAACGGGTCGGAATACGACAATATCCGCATTCCGGAACGCGGGACGCTTTATGCGGCGGGGTATGATTTCTACTTGCCTTACGCTTTGGAAATAAAGCCGAAGGCGAGGGCGATCGTTTACACCGGGGTTAAAGCTTACATGCAACCAGACGAGGTTTTGTTGATCACGATTAGGAGCAGCGCGGCGATAAAACATAATTTGCGTCTGATTAATCACGTTGCCGTAATCGACTGCGATTACTACGACAACCCTGATAACGAAGGTCATATTATGCTCGCCCTGGAAAACGCGGGCGCGGCCGCTCTTAACCTTAATGCCGGGTTTCGCGTCGCTCAGGGGATTTTCGTTAAGTATTTGATATCGGAGAAAGAAAAACAGCCCGGCAAAACAAGAACGGGCGGTATCGGCAGCACGGAAAAAACGAATAGATCGGATTAGCTTTTATTGTTTAAATCTTGGATATACGCGATTTTGTGAGATTATTGTCGCGAACCGGGAAACAATAATGATGGGTTAAAGCGTCGTTAAAACAAAAAGAGAAAATCATCGCCATGCCGGGGCGGGAATTATTGTCGTTTATAAGAAAAATTGTTTGCATATCGTTATCGTTTGTGGTATAATATGTCCGGCTTAAAAACACACATAAACCAGTCTGTCGTCGCGTGCGCCGATCATGGCGAGGCGGTGGGCGATGAAGTTTATGGAGGCTAAAACAAAATAAAAAAAGGAGAATTTTATGTCTGTTATCACAAAAAATCAATTACTGGAAGCTGGGGTTCATTTCGGCCATAACACGCGCCGCTGGAACCCGAAAATGAAAGAGTATATTTTTGGGGAAAGAAACGGTATCTATATTATCGACTTGGACAAGACCGTCGTCATGCTTGAAGAAGCGTACAAGGCATTGTTTACGATTGTCCAAAACGGCGGAAAAGTATTATTCGTCGGAACGAGAAAGCAATCTCAGGAAGTTATCCGAAACGAAGCGATTCGCTGCGATCAGTTTTATGTCGACCATCGTTGGCTGGGTGGGACGCTGACGAACCATAAAACGATCCGGAAAAGCATCAATCGCCTGTTTGAAATTGAAAGAATGGAAGAAGAGGGCATTTTTGATGTTTTGCCGAAAAAGGAAGTAATATTGCTTAAGAAAGAAAAAGAAAAGAAACAGAAATTTTTCAGCGGTATCCGCGACATGCGGCAGCTGCCTAACGCGATGGTTGTCGTGGATCCGAAAAGCGAACATATCGCGGTTGCGGAAGCGAGAAACAAGGGTATCCCGATTTTTGCCCTTGTTGACACCAATTGCGATCCCGACGAAGTCGATTACGTGATTCCGGGTAACGACGACGCGATTCGTTCCATTAAATTAATCGTCGGCACATTGGCCAACGCGGTAGTCGAAGCTCTCGGCGGCACGCCGGTTGATATAGATATTAGCGACGAAAGCGTTGCCGAAGACAGGAGAGAACAACACGCGAGCCGGCGTTCGCAGGCCGCTTTATCGGTAGATAAAGAAGCGAAGGGAAGAGAGAAGCAAACGCGGGCGCCTAAAGAGACGAAAGAAACCAAAGAACAAAAGGTCGCCGAGGTTGTCGAAAAAGTAGAGGAAACGACGGAAGAACAGGCCGCCGAAGATGCAAAAGAAGAAAAAGCTAAGACAACAAAAGCGACCAAAGAAAAGAAAGAAGAAAAATCCGCTAAAGAAACAAAGAAAGCCAAAGCAGCCAAAAAGACCGCGGAAGAGCAGAAAGAAGAATCTGTTGCCGAAAGCGAAACGGTGACCGAGGAAACTGAGAATGTCAAGGCGGTTGATACGGCTCCCGCGGCTGAAGAGAAGGCGGAAACGCCAGGACCGGAAGAAAAAGAAAACACTAAGGAGGAATCCGCAAATGATTAGTGCGAGTTTAGTAAAAGAATTAAGAGAAAAAACCGGAGCCGGCATGATGGACTGCAAAAAG
>DGED01000037.1:6038-6244 GCA_002385755.1 Caryophanales bacterium UBA3935
GGCTTTAGTCGCAACCGAAGGCGATCTTGAAAAAGCCGTCGTTTGGCTGCGGGAAAACGGTATTTTAAAAGCCCAGAAAAAGGCGCATCGAATCGCGGCTGAAGGAATGTGCGATTATGTGGTCGATGGCAACAAGGCTGTTTTATTTGAAGTGAACTGCGAGACCGATTTTGTCATGAAAACGAAAGAATTCCAAGAACTTGTCC
>DGED01000081.1:0-4449 GCA_002385755.1 Caryophanales bacterium UBA3935
AATTACCTTTGGAAGAGATTGCTACCCTTTAAAGATATTTAGGTTACCATTGTCCAAGCTTATTATATCTTTTATATTTTTGCATATGCTATCCACCCATTTTCGAATAATAAATAATCTTTAGATTAATTATTAACATAAAGGCAGATTAAAGAAATTATTTTCATAAACAAAATTTTTGTTAGATAATATTAATACAAATAAGTAAATTATGGATTTGTAAATGAAAAAGGCCCGACAAAAAAAAGTATCAGACCTATCATGCAATATGGAGCAGGTAACGAGAATCGAACTCGCACGTTCAGCTTGGAAGGCTGATGTTCTACCATTAAACTATACCTGCTTATAACTGGTCGGGAAAACAGGATTTGAACCTGCGACTTCCTGGCCCCAAACCAGGCGCTCTGCCAAACTGAGCTATTTCCCGTATCTTTGTTTAACAAAAAAAGTTTGCTAAACAAGGGAAGAAAATTCTTCACGCTATAATATTATACTACATCCGGCGGTTTTAGTCAATAAAAAATGATGGGATTAAACGCGCTTGCGCGTCAAAAAAAAAAGATGAACCCGCGGGGCTGATTCATCATTTTAACTGATTTTCCGGCATCTTTTCCAATATCTTTTCCGCTTTTTTAACCATTTCCCGGGTATAAAGCCCGCCGGCTTTCGTTCGGGCTTCGACTTCTCTCGCTTCCGCGAGCGCCTCGTTTAATTCATTATGATTGTTTTGTCGGTTGTTTTGTCCGTCGTTCATTTTATCACCCATTATATTGTTTGCGGAATCAAATAATATTATTAGCGATAAAAAATCACAACTTTCGGTTACAATTCATTGTATTTTTTCGCGGAGCCGTACGCTTTCTTAACCGGGTACTTTTCCGCGTTTTTTTTAATCTTTTTTAAAATTATATCTTCAACATCAAGCTTATAGCGATTAGCCAAAAGCAAAGCGTAGATCATCACGTCGGCCAATTCTTCTTTTAACCTCTCGATATTTTCAACCTCGTTCCCCCATTGATACAATTCCAATAGTTCCGCCGCCTCGATAATCAACGACTTGGCGAGATTTTCCCCGGAATGATATTGTTCCCAGTCGCGCTCGTTTCGAAAGTCGAGTATTTTTTCCATTACCTTTTTGTTCATATCGTCAATTCCTTTCCCTCTTCTTATATATTATTTTATCATTTTCCGTCAATTTTAGAAAGATAAAAACAATATTTTTATTTCCCCGCCATCCCTGGGCGGAAAAACATAATTAAGTTTTTCAATCCATATGCGCAAAGTACCGAGGTAAAAGCGGTGGCGCCTAATTTCCCGCCGACCCCGCAAAGCGGATTAAAACAATAAACGAATCCGAAGGCCGCGCCGGCCAAAGCGATTAGCGTGATGTTCGTAATAACTTTTTTCGATGTCATCCCGACAAACGATGCCCCGTAGATAACGGGCGTAAACATCGCGATTTCCGGGTTCTTTGCAAAAAGCAATATGGCCCCGGCCAACCCGACTACGGAGCTCGCGATTACCGGACCGAGTTTAAGCATATTATTGATAATATAACTGATTGTGGCGGCGAGGACGCCACAAGCAATAATCAAAAGTATTTGTCGGGACATGTAACTTTGGGTAGCGGTTAAAAAGTTCGCGCCCGCGAGCGATACTAAAAAACAACCGGAAAAAGCGATTGTTCCAAGTTTCCCGCCGTACCCGTTATAGACGCCTTTCGCAAGCAAATACGACCCCGCCACTATTAAAGACGCCGCGATAAACGGGAGAATATCTAAAATCTCGGGATTAGTCATCCCCGCGAAAGACCCGCAAAACAACGGCAACTGCCTGCGGCGGTAAAGTAACGCGCCGACGATGCCAATAAAAGGCGAAACTAAAAACGCGCTTATTTTAAGATACCGGGAGATGACATAAGTAAGAATCGCCGCGACAAAAACAGCCAGAAAGTCGCCTAAATACCCCTCCTCTTTCACGGAGGGGATTTTTATTTTTACCAGGGAAAACAATAGCAAAACGCCCGGCAATAAAAACCCGCCGGCGAGGACAAGCGACTTATGATAAACGCGATAAATTGACGCCCCAAGCGTCAAAGCCGCGAATAAAAACAACAGCGCGAATCCGGCAAAGTTAATTTTTCTCACGTGATTCTCCCCGTCTTTCGATGCTGGTTTTATTATATCATGACTTCCGCCAGATTAAAAGACCGGAAAAAAAGCCTTTGCGAATTAATCGGAAAGGCTGGTTGTTTTGGCCATAATGATTTCTTTACTTTTCATTAGCCTGATAATATTGCTTCTTTCGTTATCCTCAAGTTTCATCGTAATGTATTTTATCGTTTCCGTCATTTCCGGGATCATCACGAACTCAATGGCGTTTACGCGGCGACGCGTTTTTTCGATTTCCTTGGCGAGCATATCGGATTGTTTCTCCAACTCGGCTAGTTTGATCAGCCGCGGCAATAATTCCGACAACGCCAATACCGCTTTGTCAAGATCGCCTGGGGTGAAAGCAAAACCGTAAGTTAAGTCAATTTTTCCCTCGTCGGCGAAACTCACCGTCGGGAGTTTGATATTCATAACAGTTTTTGAGCCGGACGCGATTTTAAGCGCCTTGGCGGGAACCATCAAGGCTTCGAGAATCGTCTCCCGTCTCGCCTTCAGTTTCGCTTTGGCGTAGCGGGATATGATTTTTTTAAGTTGTTCCTCGACTTCGATTCGAATTTCCCTCGTTTCCCGGATAATCATCATAAACTGGCGCACCATTTCGTCCTGTTTATCCTTTAAGAGCTTATGGCCGCGTCGGGCGATCGCCAGCTGTTTTTTGAGCCTAAAAAGTTCCATCCGGGTGGGGTTTACGCGGGTAAGCGCCATATCCTACACCTCTTTCGGATAATACTTTTCAATGTTCTTAAGGCTGATTCTTTTAAGCTCGGATTTCGGGAGAATGGAAAGCAGGCGCCAGCCGATATCGAGCGTCTCCTCGATGCTGCGGTTGGTATAGTACCCTTGCGCGACATACTCTTTTTCAAACGCGTCCGCAAACTCGCTATATAATTTATCCATATCGGAAAGGGCCGCTTCGCCGAGAATAGTCGCGAGTTCCTTCGCTTCCTTCCCGCGGGCGTAGGCGGCGAAAAGCTGGTTCATCGTCTCCGAATGGTCCTCGCGCGTTTTTCCCTGGCCGATTCCTTTATCCTTAAGCCGGCTAAGCGAAGGCAAAACGTCGATTGGCGGAAAAATTCCCCGTAAATACAAATCGCGCGATAAAATGATTTGACCCTCGGTGATATAGCCAGTCAAGTCGGGAATCGGGTGGGTTTTGTCGTCCTCGGGCATCGTCAGAATCGGGATCTGCGTAATCGAGCCTTTATTGCCTCTGATTCGGCCCGCGCGTTCATAGAGCGAAGCCAAGTCGGTGTACATATAACCGGGATAACCGCGCCGTCCCGGAACTTCCTTCCGGGCCGCCGATACTTCGCGGAGCGCTTCCGCGTAATTGGTAATATCGGTAATAATAACGAGAACGTGCATGCCGAGTGTATAGGCGAGATATTCCGCGCAGGTAATCGCCATCCGCGGCGTCGCGATTCTCTCGATCGCCGGGTCGTTGGCCAGATTCATGAACAAGACCGAGCGCTCGATCGCGCCGGATCTCTGGAAGTCTTTGATAAAGAAATCAACTTCCTCAAAAGTAATACCTACCGCCGCGAACACGACCGCGAACTGCTCGTCTTTACCCCTGACTCTCGCCTGGCGGGCAATCTGCGCCGCGAGACGGGCGTGAGGCAGGCCTGAGCCCGAGAATATCGGCAACTTTTGCCCGCGAACGAGCGTGTTCAGCCCGTCGATGGCGCTAATTCCGGTTTGAATGAATTCCGAAGGGTAATCGCGGGCAACGGGGTTGAGCGGCGCCTCGTTGATATCGACAATCCTTTCGGGGATTATTTCCCCGCCGCCGTCAATCGGGCGTCCCAAACCGTCGAAAACGCGACCCAAGACGTCGGGCGAGAGTTTGATCTCAATCCCCCGGCCCAAGAAAACCGCCTTGGAGTCGGCGATTCTAAGCCCGTGGGTCGACGAAAAAAGCTGGACCAACGCCCTATCCTCGTCAACTTCAAGCACGCGGCCAATCCGCTCGTCGCCGGAAGATTGTTTGATTTTTACCAACTCGTCGTATTTGACGCCGGAAACGCCTTCGACCAATACCAAGGGGCCGACAACTTCCCGGATGGTTTTATATTCTTTAGGCATCGAATTCATCACCCGCCAATAAATTCTCGTATTCGCTCTCGATTTCGTTCATAATTTCTTTAAACTCCGAAGCGAAATCCTTCTCGACTATATATTTCATCCTGCCAATCTTTTCCCGAATCTTCATATTGGCGATATCGGAGAAATTAAGATGCTCCTTCAGTCCCTTTTGGCCAAGACGATACCAAGAGAG